>PWRV01000163.1 GCA_003563455.1 Thioalkalivibrio sp. | reverse complement strand
GGCCGGAGACGGATGGGGCGATGCGGTTTCGACGGCCTCCTGCGCCTGCGGCTGCGGTTTCGCCGGGGGTGCCGGAATGCCGGCCGGCTCCAGGAAACGCCGGAACCAGAACCGGCTGAAGCTCTCTGCGCCCTGACCCTGGGGCGCGTCCTCCTCGAGGGCCTCGGCAAGACGCTGGAAGGGACGGCTCGAGGGGTCGGTCTCCGGGAACAGCGACACCGGGTGCTGCAGGGACACGGCGGTGCGCATACTCTCGTCGCGCTGCACGAAACCGAGGAAGTGCACGTCTGTGTCGAGATACTTGCCAACGGCACCATGGAAGCGCTGGAACACGTTCCGCGCCTCGTTGAAGCTGGCAGCCATGTTCACCACCACCTCGCAGGCAACCGCGTGCCTGCGTAACGCGAGCTTGAGCAGCGAGAAGGCATCGGTCAGCGAGGTCGGTTCGGGTGTGATCACCAGCAGCACCTGATGCGCAGCACTGACGAAATCCAGCGTCGTCTCGCTGATCCCCGCCGCGGTATCCAGCAGCAGGTAGTCGAAATCGCCCTCGATTCGGCTGAGCTCGGTGACCAGGCGCTGCTGCCGCTCCGGGTCCAGGTTCACGCACTCGCTGATGCCGTTCGCGCCCGGAATGACCGTCAGACCATATGGGGCCTCGAGCAGGATATCCTCGATCGGGCACTCGCCGGCCAGCACGTGCTCCAGGCTCCTGCCCGGACGCAGGCCGAGCAGGATGTTCACGTTGGCCAGCCCGGTATCGGCATCGAGGATGCATACCCGCCGCCCGTAGCGCGCGAGCGTCAGGCCCAGATTCACCGCGATGCTGGACTTCCCGACACCCCCCTTGCCGCTGGTGACTGCAACAATGCGCGGCCGATGCGATGCCGGGGCCGGAACCTCCGGGTCCGATGCCGATATCGCGGCCGTGTGCCTGGGAAACTGTTCTGCCTGCATGAAGATCGCCTTTCGCCCGCCGGCCCGTCGCTTCCGACACGCCTTATGAAGCGCCGGGAAAGCCGACCCGACTTTCCCGGCTCACACTGCGTTCCTTCGCGCACCACAGGGAAACGCCGACAAATCAGCGTCGCCCCCGCGCCAGTCGATCAGGGTCCACTATACGCTTCGCTTAGTCCAGCATGGCGCGGAAGGCAAGGAAAAACGACCTGCCGCCCGCCCGAGCACGAAAAAAACCCCTGGAAGTGACGCATCCTCCCCGCTCCCGCTAGCGGACAAGGTGTCCAAGGGCCGGGAGCGGATTCGAATCGCCGCAGGCGGGCCCGAAGGGCGGAGGGCAGGATGCCCGGAGTAACGGAGCCGGGAGTGAGGGCCGGGGCCGGAGACGGCACAAGTCCGGGAAATACTCAGGATCCCGCCTTGGCGGAAACGCCGGCCAACTGGGGTAACGGACCCGAGGCCCTGACCCGCTGAACCAGCTGCACTGCGGCATCCGGGTCGACGAAGTTCACGCCGATCAGGTACTCCTGCTGGGAGAGGCGACGGATGTGGCGTACACGGCCCTCGATCCGGACATCGCCTGCGGAATCCTCACCGGGAATCTGGAGCTGCACGCCGATCAGCGGCGTGTGCGGCCCGAGAACGGTTCCACCGGGCGCGAGGCCCACCGCCGTGGGGTGATCGACCACCATCCCGATTCCGCGCCCGGAGATCTCCGAACTATGGGCAAAGAAGCGCTCGCCACGCGGACCGCGGACTTCCACGGGCCAGCGAAAAGGAAATCGAGGCATAAGTCTGCGTTCAGTCATCTATTCAGGAGTTTAGCCCATCTTCAAAGAAATGCCATGGAGTTTGCGTCTGAAGTGAAAAGCAATCCTGCCCGTCCGAATCCCGACGGGGCCCGTCAGAAAAGCGCTGCGCGAAGCGGCCCGGGCCTTCCCAACGACCACTGCGGTTCACGGGGGATCTGGCACTTGCTGCGGAATCATTCGGCGGGGGTGGCCGATTCTGGCTGCCCGGACGGCCCCACGCGCACCATGTCGCTTTCGGCCATCACGGTAATGGCCGCCTCCAGATCCACCGCGTCGGGATTGTCGTCGCTCTGCGCCAGCAAGGCCATCAGCAGCTCCGGCTGTTCAAGGATGCGAGCCCGGCCATCGCGATCCTGCAGGTAGGCGGCCCATGGCACGAAGTGGGTCGTTGGGAAGTTTTCGCCCGACTGCGGCGAGATGTCGATGTTCAGGCCCGACACATACAGCAGGCGCTTGCCCTGGAAGCTCGGGGCCTGGGCAGCGGTCCGAAAGGCACGGTCGAATTCGACCTGCGTGTTGATCTGCGCAGCCGTCAGCAGCGGATGCGGCGAGGTCACGATCCAGGGCATCGCACTGATCAGGCCCAGCTCCTGCTGGTCCCGCCCCTCCGGCGTCTCATCCAGATTCCGGCGGAAGAAGAACATTGCCGGCTGAAGACGGGTACCGATCGGGACGCGCTCGCCCTCCCGCAGGTGCAGGTCGGAGAGGTCGCGTTGCAACGCCCCGCTGGCGGGGAAGCTCTTCGACGTACTGTAGGCACGCACCGGCGTGAACTCGCCATTCGTGTCCGGCGCCGCCAGGCGCGGCAGGTTCAGGAACAGCCCCTCACTCCGGTTTCCGCGCAGCAGACCATTGTCGATGCAGACACAGAGCGAGCCGCCGCAGGATTCCAGCAGAACGCCCGCCTGAGCGAATTCGTATTCGCGCTGGTAGCGCGCGATCACGCCGGCAATTTTTCCGCAACTGGTCGAATGTCCCGCGTGCTGCGCATGGATCCGGCGGTACCGGCCGAAAGCCCTGGTTTCCGGATCGTACCCGACATGACTGGCCTGCACGATGACCAGATCCTGTCCATGCTCTGCGAACGGGGCGTGGCGCTGGGTCGCGACGATGGCTCCACCCCGTCCGTGATTGAAAGGAAAGGTCCCGAAATGCTTCGCGATCAGGATGGTCGGATAACCCTGGCTCTCGTCCGAACAGAAGGCGCGCGACGGCAGGATCCGTCCCGGCTCGAAGCCAAGGCTGCGGCAGTAGTTGTAAAGGCGAGGCACGAAGCTGCTGTAGCGCAGCATCGAATCTTCCAGGTGGAAGCCGCGTATCAGTTCTTCGATGTTGCTGGGTGAGGTAAACATCGCTTGCAGGTCGCCTGAAGCAGGGGTCACCACGACGATCGGTCGCGCAGCTGCCTGCACGGCCCGGCGGGTGACGAAAATGCGCATGCTAGCAGCTTGTCGGACCGGGGGTTGCCCCCTGCTTCGGCCCGCCGCTTCACCTCGCCTCCGGTGCCCGCAATACCGTCGCCGTGACGCTGCGCCCTTCGGTACGTGCTCGCAACCAACGCCGTACCTCGGTCCAATCGACGGGGTTGCCCGCCAGCGCGGGTACGGCAACGGAGAGGTAATCCCCGCCCTCGGTCACAACAATCCGTTGCCGCGCTCCGGCCGGCGCGCCTTCGAGGGCCAGGTGCCGCCACTCGATGCGTTCACCGCGCCGCACGGCCTCGCGCAGCGCCGGCGCCAACGCGTAGAGGTCAGTCGCCAGGGCCCGGCAGGTGGCCTCCCGCTCGCTGCGGGAGGAGAGGTCCGGGAACTCGCAGCGGACGCCGTCCGCGGTCTCCCAGCCGGCGGGGCGCCCTTGCGACAGGACCCAGCCGCCTTCCACTGCCGGCGGCCGCGTGGCAACGGCCGCATCCCCCGAAGGGCACGCGTGACGACTGCAGAATTCCGCCACAATCTCTCGCTCCAGCCGATTCTGCGCAGTGACCCGCGGCCAGGCGATCCACAATGGCCGACCGTCGACGAGCAGCCTGATCTGCCCATGACGGTCAGCGGACAACTCCACCGCGTGCGCGGCATACAGTGCGGCGCGTGCAACACGAAGTTCGGAGAGAACCGGCGCCACGGATTGTTGCCAGCGACTCAACCTGCGCCGATCGCCCGGGTCCCGCCTCAGTTCGAGCAGGGCCCGGTCCATCTCGGACTCGTATGCGGATACCAGGGCCTCGACGATCAGGACCGCGAGGTCCAGGCGCGCCGTTTCCGATGCTCGGTCCATGCCGGTGATCACGCGAGCCAGCGGCGAAGGCTCCGCATAAAGCTGCCGCGGCGCTGGATCCCGCGTCGCCTCCGCAGACGCCAGCGAAGCCGTCAGCACGCCCGCGAGCATCAATCCCCCCACTCTGCTGAACCAAACCGTCGCCATCGGAGACTTCCTTACCCTCAACATTCAGCCAAACTGGCATGGCTCCTGGCCACCCCGAGCAATGACAGGTCCAGCCACGGATACACACGGATCAACACGGATCGGGCTTCATTCAAAAAAGAGCGGTGTTCCTCCGTGTCCATCCGTGTCCATCCGTGGCTATATTTTCACGCCAAGCAGAATGCGGGCGGCCGGGAAACGGCAAAGCATCGGCCCAAGCTCCGGGTACAGGTTTGCAGATCTGTCCCCGGGACGCACGGACCCGCATCCTCGAAATGTTCCGTGGCCTTGCGCGGCAGGGTACGAAGGCCGCGACGCGCGGCGTCAGGGAGTCTCCGGGGGAAACTTTCACGCTGATGACGGTCAGATTCAGGAGCCGACGCAATACGTCGCGTCCTTGCTTTGAATCGGGCGACCCGCCATGATCAACCGGAGACGGTGTGCGGGGGCTTGAACCTGATCCTTCGCCACCCGTATCTTTGGGGTGCTGATCCACGAAGAGGCAGAACCGATGCGCTTCATGCTCCGATCCAAGTCGACCTCCCGGAATCCGCAGTTCCAGCTCAGTCTGCTGGTGCTCGCGACCGGTCTGGTGATGACCCTACAGAATCCGGCTGCAATGGACTCGGCGTCGCAGCTGATCAGCGAAATCGATCTGCCGTCGCCGGCGCACATCCTCGAGTGGCGGCCGGATAGCCCCCCGCCGTGGATGGACGGTGACCAGATGCTGACGGAAGAAATCGAAGAAGTACCGGCGCTTACGACCCTGAGTCGTGACGGCGAGCCGGCGGTCGATCCGCGCGAGCGTCCGCAACGCTGACCGGGTCAAAAATGGCAATGCACGAATCGAGCGGGGGCGTCAGAAGACGCCCCCGTTTTCGTTTGAACGGCGCATCGGCTTGCCGCCGGCGCGCCATCCAATGGACCCGATCATGACCCGGACCACTGCGGCAGCGCTGCTGACACTCCTCGCCCTGCTTCCCGCCTCTTCCGCAGTACAGGCCACCGTCGCACCCGGGCACATCGAGGCGGGCATCGCCTCCTACTACCACGACCGCTTCCACGGACGGACAACCGCCAGCGGCGAACGGTTCGACCAGACAGCTCTGACTGCCGCCCACCGGACGTTGCCTTTCGGCACGACGGTGCGTGTGACCCGCACCGATACCGGGAAGAGCGTCAAGGTACGCATCAACGACCGCGGGCCCTTCCGCGCGGGACGCGTCATCGACCTTTCGCGCACGGCCGCCAGCCGGCTGGACATGCTCGACCGCGGTCTCGTTCCCGTGAAGGTCGAGGTGATGCGGCTTCCGCGCCGCAAGGACTGAACGTACGCGCCGGTCCGTCGCCGGTTTCCGTCAGGGCACAACCCTCGACATCTGCGCGACGTTGTGGCGAATATGCACCAGCTTGCCGTTCACCTCGCGGAACGAGCGGGTCATGTTCCCGACGTCTGCGTCCATTTCGGCCACGTGATCACTCATGTGCTGCATCCGCCCGCGAACGCCGCCGAGGTCCCGCTCGATATCCTGCATGCTGGCGCTGATGGATACCATCTGGTCGACCACGACGGGCAGCCTGCCGGCACTCTCTCCGATCCGTTCGAAGTGCAGCTGCATCCCGTTCATGCGCGCCCCCATTTCCTCGAGATGCACCACGCTGCGATCCATGTTGCGGACCAGGACTCCGATCTCGTGTGCCAGCTCGCCGACGAAATAGAGGTTCAGCAATGCCACCGCCGCCAGCGCCGCCACCATGGTCTGCGTGAAACGGTTGGTGCGGCGCACGTGCGCGGCATCTTCCAGCTGGTTCTGGCGAATGTCGTCCTCGACCTGTTCCAGGCGGCGAACGACCTTCTCGAGGTTCTTGGCGGGTCCGGTCATCATGGCTACCAGAAGGGATTGAACTGGTTGAACAGGCGCATCGGTTGCGACATGTGCTGCATGTCATTGGCCAGCAGGCCCATGTTGCCGTCAACCGCTTGAAATGACTGACGCATGTCCCCGACATGGGCTGACAAGTGTTCGACATCGCGGTCCAGCGCCGCCATATGCCGGTTGACGTCGACCATGTCCGCCGAGATGGTCTCGACGCTACCATTGATGTCGTTCATCCGAAGCACGATCCCGGACATGCCCTCCATGTTCCGGTCCAGGCGAGACACGGTCGCCAGCATCCGGTTCATGTCCTGATTGATCTCGCCCACGTGGTCGTTCAGCACCGAGATCACCCGGTTCATGTTGTTCATCTGCGCCGAGATCACGATCACGAGGAAGAAAAGCGCACCCAGCACCAGCGCCAGACCCAGGAAGGTGACGCGGTAGAGAAAATTCAGACGTTGCGCCAGCGCGGCCGAGCCCTGGACGTGCAGGGCGTGGATGTGATCGAAACGCTCGATCGCCGTCTCGACCATCTTGTCCTGGTCGAAGTAACTCATGCCTTGTCGTTCTCCACCATTGCGCGGATGCGCTTGACCTGCCAGGCAACCGCGGTATCACCGGGGTACTGCTCATGCAGCGCGTAAAATTGATCCAGTGCCCCGTCCAGATCCCCTTGCACCCTGAGGGAAAGCGCGGCCTCGTAGCGTGCGATGTAGTCACGGCGCTGGGCCAGGTTGGGATCCGCTCCGTGACCGTACAGCTCGTAGACATCGAAGCCATCCTCCTGGCCCGGCTGATCGGCCCGATCGATCCATCGCCACACGAAGTCTCCCGCGGTTTCCTCGCGGATCGCCTCGCTCGCCAGTATGGTGGTGCCGTAGCGCCGGTTCAGGTTGCCCAGCCACTCGTTCACCGAGACCGCACTGCCCACCACCGAGTAGAACATCCGATCCTCGGAGCCGAAGTTGCCCACCATGCAGACATCCCGGTGCAAACCGATGCGCACAGCGATCGCCGGGTGGTTCTCCCAGCGCAGGGCCTGACTGAGCTGCTGGATCGCGGCCTGGCACTCGAGCGCGGCCGTGCAGGCGTGATAGGTGTCGTTCTCGGCCGCGTCCGGAGCCCCCCAGAACGCGATCACCCGGTCGTCGATGAACTTGTCGATGGAACCGCCGTTGCGATGCACGGACTCGAAGACCTCACGCTGGTAGCGCGTGAGGTACTCCGCCTGCTCTTCCGCCTCCATCAGCGCACCGACCTTGTTGAACTGGTTGATCCCCGTGTTCAGCAAAACCAGCGGCCGGGATTCCGCACCGAGGTCGGCTTCGTGCTTCTCGGACAACAGCCGTCGCAGCAGGGAGGTCGGCACGTACCGGTTGAAGGCCATCAGACTGGAGGCCATCTGGCGCAGCGACCGATCCAGGGCCCGGAACTCGTTGAACTCGGCGTGGACCGGCTTGAGTTCGCCGAAACGCAGTTGTTCGAGAAGCCGGGCATTATCGACCATCTGGCGCAGCGGGCGGGTCAGCTGGCCTGCGGTCACGAAGATCACGTAGCCGGCGACGATCATCATGATCAGCGCGAGCGTCACGGAGGTGTGGAGGCCGCGGTTCACGCCCGCCAGCACCGCGTGATCCGGGACCATCAGGAAGAGGTGCCAGTCATGATCGAGGTGTTCGGTGAGCCGCTTCGTCTGCACGAAGTAGTTTCCGACGTCCAGATCGAGCAGCGTGACCTCCGAATTACCGCGTCGTGCGCCCTCGCGCAGGCGCATCCAGGCCTCTCCGATCCAGTGCTGCCGCAGCTCCGTGACCTGCAGCAGCTCGCCGGGATCCCGTCCAGCCTCCCCCGGTGCCGGCCCAAGGGGGTGCGCGATGAGCTTGTCCGCGTCCGAGATGATCAGCAGCACCGACTCGTCGCCAAGCATGCCGGCGCGCAGCAGGGAATCAAGCCGTGCAAGCGGTACCTCGATGCCAACGATTCCGGTGAATGCGCCGTCCCTGGCGAAAACCGGACGGGACACCGTGATCCCCGGCTCACCGGTGAGACTCAGCGGATGGACATTGCTGAAACGGATGCCCTCCGGGACCGTGTCGTCAGCGAGCCGCTCCGCTGCGCGGGGGTATTCGGTCCGCGGCTTCTTCAGGCGTGTCATCACGCCGAAATCGGCATCCCGGTAGACCCATTCCTCGCGTGCCTCCGGCTCCCCGGGGGCGATGAAACGCGTGGCGAGGTTGGGCAGACTCCGCGCCTCCAGCAGCAGTCCGTCGCTGCCGGCCATGAAGCTCGACTGGTGCAGCGGTGACTGTCGCGTCAGTTCCCACAGGCTCCTGAGCACGTCGTCAGACTGCTCGACCGGATCCAGCCCCGTGAGTGCTGAAGCCAGTAACGCGAGGCGATCGCCGGTCTCCGTGTAACGCTCGCTGAAACGCTCGCGGGTCTTCTCGAGGGCGCCGTCGATCACCTGCGTGCCGGCATCCACCACCCCGGAACGCGCCTGGTGGTAACCGGTGGCCGCAACCAGGGTTACGGTGATGATCATCATCGTGATGAACAGCACCTGTACGACAGTGCTGAATCCCAGACGCATGCTCCAGACTCCCGATAATCAGCAGCGCGAGCCCGTGGACCCACACGGCAAAACGACCCCGTCGTCGCAGGGGCCGAAGAAGGCGCTCAGCTTGCATCAGAACCCGAACGCGGGCAATGCTCCCCACCAATATCGCCGTCTTTCGGGCAGGGCTCACGCCGGCGGGGACTGCATGCCGCGCGACCGCAAAGCCTTGAAGAACGGCAGGTCGCCGGCTAAGTTCAGACGGGGGCGCGCATGCAGTGTTTGTTCATTCTCAACCGGAGGAGGACACCATGGCCATACCCGAGAACCCCTATCCGGCCGTCACCGTCGACACCACCGCACAGCCGGTGGAGGGGGCGGACACCTGGTACATGATCGGACTGTCCGGGATCCCGAGCGCCGACAACCAGGGGCACACCTCGAATGCCGGGTTCGTCACCACCGGAGAGGGCGTCGTCGTTTACGATGCACTGGGGACGCCGGCCCTCGGGTTCGAACTGATCCGCCGCATCCGCGAGGTGACGGACGAGCCGATCCGCTACGTAATTGCCGGACACTACCATGCCGATCACATCTACGGGCTGCAGGCCTTCAAGGATCATACGGACGCGCACATCATCGGGCAGAGTCGGGCCCAGGCCTACATCGGCAGCGAGACAGCGCGCCAGCGACTGGCGCAACGCCGTGACGCGCTTTTCCCGTGGATCGACGCGGACACCCGGGTCATCCGCCCGCACGAGTTCTTTGATGCCGAACACAGCATCCGGCTCGGTGACAAGACCTTCCGGCTGCTTCACGCGGGGCCCGCGCACTCCCTGGATGACGGGATCATGGTGGTCGAGGAGACCGGGGTCGTGTTCGCCGGCGACATCGTCTTCGACGGCCGCCTTCCGTTCGTCGGCGACGACGACGTGAACACCCGCAACTGGATCGACCGGCTGGACATGGTCCAGGAACTGAAACCCTCCTTCCTGATCCCCGGCCACGGCGGGGCCACTCGCGAGGCCGCCCGCGCCGTCTCCTTCACCCGCGGCTACCTCCAGGATCTGCGCGACCACATGGCCCGCGCCGTCGAGGAATTCCTGTCCTTCGACGAGGCCTACGCCCAGGCGGACTGGTCAGAATACGAAGACGTCACCGCCTTCGAGGAGACGCACAGACGCAACGCCTACGCCGTCTTCCTGGAGGTGGAAAGCGAGATGTTCTGAAGCCGAAGTGTTCTGAGGGACAGGGTCAGCCGACGTAGCGCTCGCCGAGCTTGAGCAGCAGGGCCCAGCGGGGATCACGCATGATCTGCTCACGCTCAGGGCTTTGCACCCGCCGGATCGGCTGCGGGGCCCCGCCTTCCCCGACGCGGCTCGCCAGCATCTCGAGCCGCTCGGGATTTGCGCCGTACCGGTCCACAAGCTGCTGCCGCAGCGCGGCGTCGAGCGGCAGGTGGTAGAACGTGGCCAGCTGGGCCGCCAGCCGCTCCGCCATCCGTCCGAGATCCTGACGCACCTCCTTGACCACCGCAGCCCCGAGACCCGCGCGTGCTTCCGCGCTCAAGTCCGCCTGCATCCCGCCCAGCCAGGCCGCCGGCGATGCCTGGATCGCACGCTGTATGGCCAGGTCCGTGAGGTCCAGGGAATCCTGCAACAGCGTCAGCAGCTGCAGCCCCAGGCGCCGGATCTCGTCCCGGTCGAGCCGCTGGTCGGCAAAGTAGAGCCCGCGTTCGTCGACCTGAAGTTCGAGATCGTCGACGAGATTGCAGACCCCGCGCGCGAAGGCGAGCTTTGCGTCGTCCGTCAGCGCGATGACGTCTTCCTGGATATGCAGTCTTTGCGCCGACGGGCGTCGCTGCCACCAGCGCCGGCGTGCGGGATAGATCTTCTGCTGGAGCGCCTCCCAGTCCTGCATCGCCGCGTCGAGAGCCCGGCTGGCTTCCAGCCACTGGTTGTGCTCGTCGCGCAAAAGGCGTACGCCCTTCAGAACCCGGCCCAGACGCCGCGCCGCCCGGGTGCCGCGGGGTGGTCGGCTGGCAATCAGCCGCTCCAGGGCGTCGAGAACCTTCTGCGCCAGGACCATCGGGTCGCGGCGGATGTCCACCCGTTCAATCTGGCTTCCCGGCAACCCGACCAGACTCAGACCAAGCGAGCGCAGTCGACCGTCCACGCGGGCCTGGGCGAGGCGATAGCGGGCCCGGGTGGTCTCGACCGTATCCAGCGCACGCGCAACGCCCCAGCGGCCCTTCCAGGTGAAATGCAGGTAACGGATCTCCCGGCCGCTCAGCAGCTCGAAGGCCAGCACGATCAGCTCCTGAACATCCGAGACGGGCAGGTCCACGGGGTCATCCTGGCCCGCGGCAGCGAGCAGCCGCTGCAGGAAGCCTTCACGCCGCGGTATGCCGTCGTCCTGGCTCGGCGCGTTTCCCTGCAGCCGCTCGCGCAGTGCATCGGCCAGCTCCGGCGCCTCGGCGTGTACCCGTTCCAGGGCCGCCAGACGTGCCTCGGCCGACGCGTCCACGAGGTCGCGCACCCGCGAGTGCAGACCGAGCCTTCGGTACACTTCGATCTGCTGCGCAAGCTGCGCAAGCCCCGAATCGCCGGAGAGTTCCCGTACTGCCAGGGCGACGGTCTCGGGTCCCAGATCGAGTTCTTGCAGCAGCACCCCAGCGGCGAGGCGTCGCCGGCGTTCCATGGATTCCGCAGCAAGGTCGGTATCCCGAATTGCGAAGAGCAGATCCGGCAACAGGTCGATTGTGCGGCGCAGCTTCTGCGCCGCCTCCTGCTCGCGCCGCTCGATCACCGCAACCGAGGCGAGCTTGCTGCCCAGACCGATCAGGCCCAGAAACAGCGTAAAGAAGACGAAGTAGATCACGTTGCGCGCCGGCGCGAACTCGCCGAAGCCGAGCCAGTAACCGCCCTGCATCGCGATGAAGGTGGCGGGACCCGCCACCCAGAGAATCTGCAGGGCGTTCAGCAACCACGGGACGTGGCGCGCGCTCGCGCTGATGTCCGCGATGCGGCCGCGACCCTCGATCTCGATCCGAAGCCCGCTGGCCTCTTCGTCGCCGCGCCCCGTGGCCTCCCCCGACCCTCGCATGCCCATCTGCCCCCATGGCCGGGGTCAGGTCTTGTGACTTGCCTCCGACCGATCCGGAGCGATCCTGCTGACCCCTGAATACTGTATAACGAAATGCGAACGCTTGGGCCATGCGGCACCGGCGTTGCCGCGTGCTCCGGGACATTGCGACCGCCGCATGGCGGATGAAGCGGCGCCGATCCTACCCCTCCGACCCCTCCGCACGGTCTCGCTGCGCGCGCCAGCGCTGGTATTGCGGCCAGTCGCGGAAGGCACCGCTGGCGACATAGTCAAGCCTCGCGAGGAACGCGGCGAGCAGGTCCTGGCGCGTGGCATCGGGCAGCTGACCGGAGGGATCGATCAGCCAGGTGCTGTCCATGCGGAAGGCCTCCTCTCCGTCCTCGGCAAAGAAAACGAGGCCGGGTCGATGCGCCAGGTCCAGCTCGGCCGCCAGCGCCTCCGCAGTACCGTGCCGGCCATCCGGGAGCACGACGACGCCACCGTGGTCGGTGTTCAACTGCAACGCGTGGAACCCGGCCAGTTCATCCTGCACGGCCGGATGTTCGAGGATCTGTTCGCGCAGGCGCTGGCACTCCTCGCAGCCGTCGCGTTCGAACAGCACCAGCGAGGGACGCGGGTTTGCAGTCCGCTGGGCGGCGAGGTCCGCAGGCGGCTGCTGAAAGCCGGTGACATGATCAGCCGCATCACCCGTTGGCACCGATGCCGCGACCGCGTCCGCATCCTGCAGGCCGGCTGCGTAGTCGCGCAGCGACTCGTTTCGCCAGGCCCCCGACTCGAGATAGTCGAGGATCACGGTCATCCGCTCGGGATCGGCAAAGCCGACGAAGCGCAGCATACGCTCGCCGGACGCATCCACGAACAGCAGGGTGGGCGTGAAGGTCGCCCGCTCGTGCTCGGACAACTCCCGGGCCCGGTGCATCTCCCCGTCGAACCCGATCATCTCAACGTCGCTGAAGACATCGACCGCGATCACATCGAACTGCCCCGAGAGGCGCCGAACGATCTCCGGATCCTGGAAGGTGCTGCGGGCCATTGCCACGCAGTGCAGGCAGGTCTCGGCGCTGAAGAACAGTGCGATACCCCGTTTCCCGCGCGCAACCGCATCATCCAGGTCCCCTGGCAGATCATAAAAGGTCTGTGCGAACCAGTCCGGATACTCCAGACGCTCGCGCGCATCGGCGGAAGCGAGCAGAAATGCAGCCAGGATCAGCACTGCAAAGCCGAATACCAGGCTGATACGACGACCGCGGCGAGCGGTCGGCAAACGGCGAAAGGACACGGCGGCATGCATCGCGGAACTCCGGTAGGGGCATCGCAATTATGACGTGCCCACCGGTCAGGACATTCCGGCACAATCGCAGTCCCGGCCGAACGACCGGCGGCTGCCAAACACCTTAAGCCCGAAACGGGGTCAAAGACGGGAACGAGGTCGGGTCTCACATTCCTGCGGCTATCGCCGTGGGAACCCCGGGAAGGAACTGGTGACGCCCCCGCAGGAAAACTGCAGTCCGGCCAACCCCCGCGGGAAAAGCTGGAATGTGAGACCTGACCCCAAGGTTCGTTTGACCCCAAGGTTGCGTTCGCGATACCCAGAAAGGACCATCAAGGAGACAAAACCGGAATGAAGCGATCGTGGCGCCGTTGTGCTCTGTTCCTCCTCGTCGCAGGCGGATTTGCGACCGAGGCTGCCAGTTCGGGGCTTGCTGGCTCCTGGTCCTGCCCCACCACGCTGCAGGTGACGGCGGTCGGTCAGGCTGAGCTGACTGTGGAGGTGAACACCCGCACTGATCTGGAGCCCGACGGTCGTTACCATAGCGAGGGCGACGCCATCGTGCGCCTGGGAAGGTTGCCGCTGACACTGGCGGCCACGAGCCATGGGCGGTGGCTGCGCGAAGAGCAGAACGTCACCATCATCGTGGAGGCACTGGAGCTGTCGCCAGGATCGGCCTTCGGCGCTGAACTGCAGCGCCAGGTGGCCCAGCAGCTCGCCTCACTGCTGCCCGAACTGCCTTATACGCGGACCACGCGCATTCTCGCGGAAACCCCGACCCAGCTCTGGCTCGAGGACCCGTTGGGCGATCAATACACCTGCAGCCGGCTCTGACGATTGGACGCACTCCACCCGGGCGGCGAGGCGCGGCCCCCGCGTACATGGAGATTCTGCGCCAGCCCAGGGCGGAGCAACCGGAACCCGGAGGACCCAGCCATGGACAAGCACGCGCAGGCCGTCAAGCTGATGGACCGCTTCGCGACACGTACCGGTATCCGCGGCGGCGAGCCGCCGCGCCGGTATCTTTGGACAGATGCATTTGCGGTCTGCAACCTTCTGGGGCTGTACCGCACTCTACGGCAACCGCATTTTCTGGAACTCGCGCTCGGACTCATCGAGCAGGTCCACGAGGTGCTCGGGCGGCATCACCCGGATGACAGTCGGGTCGGCTGGATCAGCGGCCTGGACGATGAAACGCAACGGCGGCACCCGACGCGCGCCGGTCTGCGTATCGGAAAGGAACTCCCCGAAAGGGCGAGCGACGAGTCCGCCGATGAACGGCTCGAATGGGCGCGCGAAGGCCAGTACTTCCACTACCTGACCCGCTGGATGCATGCCCTGGAGCAGATCGGCCGCGTCACGGGAGATTCTCGCTTCCATCGCTGGGCGGTCGAGCTGTGCGAGACCGCGCATCAGGCCTTCGTGTACCGCGATGAACGGGATGGAAAACTCGGCATGTGGTGGAAAATGAACGTGGAACTCGACCGCCCGCAAGTTGCTTCGATGGGCCACCACGACCCGCTCGACGGCTGGATCACCACCTTGCAGCTGCAATGGTCCCCGCTTGGCGATGACCACGGCCGGCTGGCATCCCAGGCCGCCGATTTCCGGTCCATGTGCCTGACTCGCAGCTGGGTAACCGACGATGCGCTGGGCATCGGTGGTCTCCTGGTAGATGCGTGGCGCATGGAGCAGATCGTCGCTGTTGCCGGTGAAATTGCACCGACGGAGGTCAACCACCTGCTGGAAGACGGCCGTCAGGGACTGGAACGGCTCATGCGACAGCGTCAGCTTTCAGGTCCTGCGAATCGACGGCTGCCTTTCCGGGAACTCGGGCTGGGGATTGGGCTGCACGCTGTCGAGCGGATCGTTGAGACAAGGGTCGCAGACGGCGCGCGGGACAGGCATATATCTCCGGCGTCACTGGATGCACTGCAGGGCCTTTCACCCCTGGCCAACTCGATCCGGGACTTTTGGCTCGACCCCGCCAACCAGCAGGCCGCGACCTGGCATGAACATCTCGACATCAACAGCGTGATGCTCGCCACCAGCCTGGCACCGGAGGGATATCTCTAGGGAAACGCTGATTTATCGGCGTTTCCCTGCGGCACACGGAAGTGCCGCCAGAATGCACCACCGTAGGTGGTTGATTCTGAAAAAATCTGCAAATCACATTTGCAGCGAAGGGTCCCACTTTAGGTGGGGGGCAAGGCTCACATTCCAGCCGAATGGCCTCGAAGCGTCGTACGGCACGGCTCACCGTCATGTAGTGCACCCCGAAATGGTCGGCAATCCCCTGCGTCACGCCGGTAACCCGCCAGGGCAGCCGTCCGCGTCGGCCCGAACTGCGCCAGCAGAAAATCGACATCGAGAAACGCCGGGCAGGCAACCTCCAACCCGCGGCCCCGCGCAGATACTGGAATGTGAGACCTGACCCCATCCG
>PWRV01000171.1 GCA_003563455.1 Thioalkalivibrio sp. | reverse complement strand
GGCATCGTGGGGCCGAACGGCTGTGGCAAGTCCAATACCATCGACGCGGTGCGCTGGGTGATGGGCGAGTCCTCGGCCAAGCACCTGCGCGGCGACTCGGGCGAGGACGTGATCTTCAGCGGCTCCTCGACGCGCAAGCCGGTCGGCCAGGCCAGCATCGAACTCTTCTTCGACAACAGCGAGGGACGTCTCGGCGGCGAGTACGCAAGCTACGCCGAGATCTCGGTGCGCCGCGCGCTGACTCGCGACGGGCAGTCGAAGTACTACCTGAACGGGCTGCGCGCGCGCAAGCGCGACGTGACCGATCTCTTTCTCGGTACCGGTCTCGGGCCGCGCAGCTACGCGATCATCGAGCAGGGCATGATCTCGCGCCTGATCGAGGCGCGACCGGAGGAGCTGCGGGTCTATCTCGAGGAAGCCGCCGGCATCTCCCGGTACAAGGAGCGGCGTCGGGAGACCGAGAACCGCATCCGGCACACCCGCGAGAATCTCGAGCGTCTCGACGACGTGCGCGAGGAGGTGGACCGGCAGGCGGCGCGCCTGACCCGCCAGGCCGAGGTCGCCGAGCGCTACCAGGAACTGGCGGCGAATCGGCGCGAGCGCCGCGCGGAACTGCTGCTGCTGCGCCTGCGCAGGCAGGAACAGCGTCTCGGTCGCGAGCAGCAGGCCCTCGCCGAGGCGGAGACCGCGCTCGCCGGGCTGCAGGCCCGCGCACAGAAGAAGGAGACCGAGGCCGAGCAGCAGCGGGGGCAGCGTGCGGAACTGGAACGCTCACTGCAGGAGGCGCAGGGACGGTTCTACGACGTCTCGGCGGCGGTATCCCGGCTCGAGCAGTCGATCCGCCACGCCGAGGAGGAACTCGAACGCGAGGCCCGGGAACACGGGGAACTGGAGACCCGCATCCGGGATTCGGAACGCGCGGCGCTGGAGGCGATCCACCGGGTCGACAGCGCCGGCGCGGCGATCGAGGCCCACGAACACGAGCACCAGACCGCCGCCGGCGCACTGGAACAGGCCGAGCGGGAGGCGGAGGCGGCGGACGCGGATCTGCACGCGGCGCAGGAGGCCCGAACCGCCTGGCATCGAGCGATGGCCGAGCCGCAGCAGGCGGCGCAGCTCGCCCGCACGCGGATGGATCACGCCGACCAGTTGCTGCAGCGGGCGCGGCAGCGCCTCGAACGGCTCAGGGAGGAGCAGGGGCAGCTGGGCGCTGCGGAGACCGACGAGGCGCTCGCGGCGGCCGAGGAGGCCTTCGAGACCGCGAGCCGGAGTCACGAGACGCTGCAGGAACGTCGCAATCAGCTCGGCGAGCGCCTGACCGAGGAACGCCGGGAGCTTCAGGCCGGCCAGGAGGAGGCCCACGCGCTGGAACAGAAGGCCCGCGAGGTTGCCGGTCGCCTCGCGTCCCTGCAGATCCTGCCGGGGCGGGATCAGGACGAGGACCGGCAGCGCTTCGAGCAGTGGGCCCGCGAGCGCGGCGTCGATCCCGGGCGGCGGGCCGCCGAACAGGTGGACGTCGATCCCGGCTGGGAAGCCGCGGTGGAGGTGGTGCTGGGCCACTGGTTCGAGGCCGTGCTGATGTCGCTGGCCGAGATGCCCGACCGTCTTCCCGCCGCGGCCTTCCGGGCCGTGGACCCGGTGCTGGACACGCGGGCCTGCGCCGAGGATTCGCTCGCCGCGCGGGTGCGCGGTCCGGACGCGCTGCGCGCGCGGCTGGCGACCGTGCACTGCGTCGATTCGCTGCCCGAGGCCCGGCAGCAGCTGGCCCGCTGTGGTGCGGGCGAGAGCGTGGTCACGCGCGACGGCACCTGGATCGGCCAGGGCTGGCTCTGGCACCGCAATCCCGACCCGCAGGTGGAGGGCGTGATCGAGCGCCTGCGCCTGGAGCGTCAGCTCGAGCGCGAGGCGGCCGAGCTCGAGGCCCGCGGAGCCGAGTTTGCCGGCGGGCTCGAGGCGCGCCGGGAGGCGATTCGTCAGACCGAGGCGGAGCTCGGGGAGGTCGATTCGGCGCTGCGCGAGAGTCAGCGCGAGGCGAACCGCCTCGAGGGCCAGCTGCAGCGGCTGCGCGACCGGGCGCAGCAGGCCGAGGAACGGCGCGGCCGCCTGTCCCGGGAGATCGCGGAACTCGAGGAGGAGGGCGCACGGGCCGAGACGCAGCGCGACGAGGCGCTGCACGAGCGCAACGACGCGCTGCAGGCACTGGAGGACCTCGACCGCGACAAGTCCGAGCTGGAGGAGCGGAGCCGGCAGGCGCAGGCGCGCCAGCAGGAGGCCCGCGCCCGGCTGCAGCAGGCGCGGGAACGGGCCTCGGAAACCCGGCTCGCACTGCAGGAGGCGCGGCACCGGCTGGCGCTGGAACAGGGCCATCGCGAACGCCTCGAACACCAGACCGGGCGCGACCGCGAGCGGCTCGCCCAGTTGCAGGACGCGCGCACCGGGCGACTGGCACCGCTGGACGGCTGGCGCCGCGAACTGCAGGAACAGCTGGACCGACGGCAGCAGGCCGAGGAATCCCTGACCGGAGCCCGCGCCGCGCTGGATGCCTGCGACGATACGCTGCGTCGGCTGGCGACCGAACTCCGTGAGCTCGGGGAGCAGGTCGAGGCTGGCCGGGGCGCCTGCGAGGAACGGCGGCTGGAGCTGCGCGAGCTGCGCGTGCAGGAGGAACAGCTCGCCGCCCAGCTCGAAGAGAGCGGGGTGGATCCGGAGGTGCTGGCGGCGGGGCTTCCCGACGATGCCGATCCGCAGGCCTGGGAGGAGGCGATCGCCACGCTCGACCGCAAGATCGAGCGGCTCGGGCCGATCAATCTCGCCGCCATCGACGAGGCGCGGACCCTGACCGAGCGGAGCGAGTACCTGAAGGAACAGCACGACGACCTGATCACCGCGCTGGAGACGCTGGAGCAGGCGATGCACAAGATCGACCGGGAGACCCGGGCGCTGTTCCGGGACACCTACGATCGCGTGAACGAGGGCCTCGGGCAGAAGTTCCGGCGCCTGTTCGGTGGCGGCGAGGCCCGACTGGAACTGACGGGTGACGACCTGCTCGACACCGGCATCGCGATCATGGCTCGGCCGCCGGGCAAGCGCCTGTCCACGATCCACCTGATGTCGGGCGGCGAGAAGGCCCTGACCGCCGCGGCGCTGGTGTTCGCGATCTTCGAGCTGAACCCGGCGCCCTTCTGCATGCTCGACGAGGTCGACGCGCCGCTGGACGAGGCCAACGTCGGCCGTTTCTGCGCGCTGCTGCAGGAGATGTCGGAGCGCATCCAGTTCATCTTCATCACCCACAACAAGTCGACCATGGCCATGGCGGAACAGCTGATCGGCGTTACCATGCACGAACCCGGTGTCTCCCGCCTGGTGAGCGTGGACATCGACGCCGCCGTGGAACTGGCGGAAGCCTGACCGAACGCGAGAGGTCTTTCCTGTGGATTGGTTGCGTATCAGCCTGTTGATTTTCGGCGTGATTCTGATTGGCGGCATCTGGATCGCGCACCGCATGCGCGTGCGCGGCCGGCGCGAAGACCGGGAGATGGACTTCGACGACTGGGGTGACGATACCGGGGTGCACATCCGTGCCCACCGCGACGACCCCGACATCGAGCCGGTGCTGGGCGACGGCATCGGCGATCTCGACAACCTGCTCGAGCCCGAGGAACGGCCGGCAGGCCGGACGGCGCCCCGGGTAGCGGCGCCGGTCGCCGGGGACGAGCGCCAACGCCGCGCGGCCGAGCCTGAACCGTCGGTCCGGCCGTCCGTCCGGCCCCCGCGAAAACCGGAACGCGAAGCGCAGGCGGCTCCCGCCCCGGAACCGGCCTCCGAGCCGAAGAGAACCCGGAATCCGCCTCCGGCGGAATCCGACCCCGCACCGCCGCTGGAAGCCGAAGACGGACGCGACGTGGAATTCGGGTCGGAACCGGGACCGGAACCCGAATCCCGGACCCCGCGGCCCGCCGTACCGCTGGTGGCCGAGCGTGCGCGCGCAAAGGTCGCATCCGTGCTCTCCGACCTGAAGCAGCGCGTCGCGAGGGCCGAGGCCCCGGCATCCGAACCCCGGGCGCCCGCTGCCAATGCGCAGCCGTACCCGCAGCCGTCCCCGGGCCGGCCGGCGGCAGGGGAAGGCTTCGACGACGTGTCGGAGCCCCGTGTGGTGGGGCGCAATCCCCTGTCGCCCGAAGCGCACGCCGAAAAGATCCTGGTGCTGCACGTGGTGGCGCCGCGCCACCGGCCGTTCACCGGGGTCGCGCTGGGAGCGGCGCTGCGCCGCG
>PWRV01000111.1 GCA_003563455.1 Thioalkalivibrio sp. | reverse complement strand
GTTGGAGCCGACACCGTCGTGCGGCCCAACGGTCGGGTACTGCTGGTATTCCCATGCCCGTGCCCGGTACCGCGAGGGCTTCGCGGTCAGCGCGCCGACCGGACAGAGATCGATCACGTTGCCCGAAAGCTCGTGGCTGACGGTGTTTTCGACGAAGGTGCCGATGCGCAGGTGTTCGCCGCGCCCCGTCGCGCCGAGTTCGCGTACCCCCGCGATCTCCTCGCCGAAGCGCACGCAGCGGGTGCAATGGATGCAGCGCGTCATTTCGGTTTCGATCAGCGGGCCGATGTCCTTGTCCTTCACCACGCGCTTGGCCTCGGCGTAGCGGGACACACTCTCGCCGTAGCCCATCGCGACATCCTGCAGCTCGCACTCGCCGCCCTGGTCACAAATCGGGCAGTCGAGCGGATGGTTGATCAGCAGGAACTCCATCGTGCTCTTCTGCGCGGCGATTGCCAGCGGCGACCGGGTGTGGACCTTCATCCCGTCCATCACCGGCGTCGCGCAGGCCGGAAGCGGCTTCGGAGCCTTCTCGACCTCGACCAGGCACATGCGGCAGTTGGCCGCGACCGAGAGTTTCTTGTGGTAACAGAAACGCGGGATGAGGATGTTCGCATCGTCGGCGACGTCGATCAGCATCGCGCCCTTGGGCGCCTGCAGCGTCCGACCGTCGATCTCGAGGGTGACCAGATCCTGGCTCATAGCGGTTTCCTGCACCGGGGCAATCAGGCGGCCTGGGCCACCGGGCTCTTGCCGTGCTGAATGTAGTGTTCGAACTCGTGCCGGTAGTGCTTGATGAAGCTGCGCACCGGCATCGCGGCGGCATCGCCGAGCGCGCAGATCGTGCGCCCCTCGATTTTCGCCGCGACGTCATCCAGCCGCTCGAGGTCCTCGGGCCGACCGCGGCCCTCGACGATCCGGGTCAGCATGCGGTAGAGCCAGCCGGTCCCCTCGCGGCAGGGCGTGCACTGGCCGCAGGATTCGGAGAAATAGAAGCGCGAGATGCGCCGCAGGACCTGAACCATGTCGGCGGTCTCGTCCATCACGATCACCGCGCCGGAGCCGAGCATCGACCCGGCCTTGGCGATCGAGTCGTAGTCCATGTCGGCCTGCATCATGATCTCGCCGGGCACCACCGGCACGGAGGATCCGCCCGGGATCACCGCCTTGAGCTGCCGCCCGTCGAGTACACCGCCCGCCATCTCCAGCAGTTCACGGAAAGGCATTCCCAGCGGCACCTCGAAATTGCCGGGCCGGTTCACGTGCCCGGAGACGGAAAACAGCTTCTCGCCGCCCGATTTCGGCACACCGAGCTCGGCGAACCACTCGCCCCCATTGCGGATGATCGACGGGACGGAGGCCAGCGACTCCGTGTTGTTGATGGTCGTGGGCCGCCCGTACAGGCCGAAGTTGGCCGGGAACGGCGGCTTGAAGCGCGGCTGTCCCTTCTTGCCCTCCAGCGATTCGAGCAAAGCGGTCTCTTCGCCGCAGATGTAGGCGCCGGCACCGAGCGTCGGGTAGAGCTCGAAGTCGACTCCGGAGCCGAGGATGTCCTTGCCGAGGAAGCCGGCCTCGTAAGCCTCCTGCAGCGCACCCATGAAGCGGGTGTTGACCTCGTCCATGAATTCGCCGCGCATGTAGTTGTAGCCGACGGTCGCGCCGATTGCGTAGCCGGCGATGGCCATGCCCTCCACCAGCGCGTGCGGGTTGAAGCGCAGGATGTCGCGGTCCTTGCAGGTGCCCGGCTCGGATTCGTCCGAGTTGCAGACGATGTACTTCTGCCCGGGCGTGTTCCGGGGCATGAAGCTCCACTTGAGCCCGGTGGGGAAGCCGGCGCCGCCGCGACCCCGGAGATTCGACTTCTTCACCTCCTCGATCACCTCTTCCGGCGGCATGCGTTCCCCGAAAACCTTCTTCAGGGCCTCGTAGCCGCCGACGCTGCGATAGCTCTCCAGCGACCAGGGCTCGTCGAGGTGACGCGTCGCAAAGCAGATCTGGTTGGCCATGGCTCAGGGCTCCAGCTTGTCGAGGATCTCGTCCACCCGCTCGGGCGTCAGATTCTCGTGGTACACGTGATCGACCTGCATCATCGGCGCGCCGCAACAGGCCGCCAGACACTCTTCCTCGCGCTTCAGGTAAAACCGGCCATCGGGCGTGGACTCGCCAAGCCTGACCCCCAGCTTCGTCTCGAGATGCTCGATGATCCGATCCGCGCCGCGCAGCATGCAGGAGATGTTGTCGCAGACCGCGATGGTGTGACGCCCCACCGGCTCGAGCTCGTACATCGAGTAGAACGACCCGGCCTCGTAGACCTCCATCGCGGGGATGCGCAGGTACTCCGCAACCGCGTCCATCATCGGGACGCTGAGGTAGCCTTCCTCGTGCTGCACCGCCCGCAATGCCGCGAGCACCGCGGAACGCCGCTGGTCCTCGGGATAGCGCGCCAGCCAGGTGTCGATCTCCTCGCGCACGTGTTCGCTGAGCCGGGCCTGCTGGCCTTCCTTCTTCTGCGCTGACATCAACGATCAACCTCCCCGAACACGAGATCCTGGGTCCCGATGATCGCCACCACGTCGGCCAGCATGTGGCCACGGACCATCTCGTCCAGTGCCGACATGTGCACGAAGCCGGCGGCCCGGATCTTAAGCCGGTACGGCTTGTTGGCGCCATCCGAAACGAGGTACGCCCCGAACTCGCCCTTCGGATGCTCAACGGCGGCGTAGGCCTCGCCCTTCGGCAGGCAGAAGCCCTCGGTGAACAGCTTGAAGTGGTGGATCAGTGCCTCCATGTCGGCCTTCATCTCCTCGCGCCGCGGCGGCGAGACCTTGTAGTTCTCCAGCAGCACCGGGCCGGGGTTGGCGCGCAGCCAGTCGACACACTGGCGAATGATCCGGTTCGACTGGCGCATCTCCTCGATGCGGACCAGATAGCGGTCGTAGCAGTCGCCGTTCAGCCCGACCGGGATATCGAAATCGAGTCGGTCGTACACCTCGTAAGGCTGCTTCTTGCGCAGATCCCACTCGACCCCGGAACCGCGCAGCATCGGGCCGGTAAAGCCCAGTTGCTTCGCCCGCTCGGGGCTGACCACACCGATCCCGACCGTGCGCTGCTTCCAGATCCGGTTTTCGGTCAGCAGCGTTTCGTACTCGTCGACACAACCCGGGAAGCGCTCGGTGAAGGATTCGATGAAGTCCAGCAACGAGCCCTCGCGGTTCGCATTCAGCGCGTCCACCTGGTCCTGGGTCTTCCAGCGGGAGGCCTGATACTTCGGCATCGAACCGGGCAGATCGCGGGCGACGCCGCCGGGACGGTAGTAGGTCGCGTGCAGGCGGGCACCGCTGACCGCCTCGTAGCAGTCCATCAGGTCCTCGCGCTCCCGGAAAGCGTAAAGGAAGACCGTCATCGCGCCGATGTCGAGGGCGTGTGCGCCAAGCCACAGCAGGTGGTTCAGGATGCGGGTGATTTCATCGAACATCACGCGGATGTACTGGGCGCGCAGCGGCGGCTCGATCTGCAGCAGCTTTTCCATCGCGAGCACATAGCCGTGCTCGTTGCACATCATCGAGACGTAGTCGAGGCGGTCCATGTACCCGATGGACTGGTTGTATGGCTTGGTCTCGGCGAGCTTCTCGGTACCGCGGTGCAGCAGCCCGATGTGCGGATCCGCACGCTGGACGACCTCGCCATCCATCTCCAGCACCAGGCGCAGGACACCGTGCGCGGACGGATGCTGCGGGCCGAAGTTCAGGGTGAAATTACGGATCTCAGGCATTGTTTTCCTCTCCGGCCGATTCGCCCTCGAGGTAGCGGTGATCGTCACGGATTACCTTGGGCACCAGCACCCGGGGCTCGATCGTCACCGGCTGGTAGATCACGCGCTGCTGTTCCGGGTCATAGCGCATCTCGACGTGCCCGATCAGTGGGAAGTCCTTGCGGAACGGATGGCCAACGAAGCCGTAGTCGGTGAGGATCCGGCGCAGGTCGGGATGGCCGGTAAACAGGATCCCGATCAGATCGAAGGCCTCGCGCTCGAACCAGTTGGCGCTCGCCCAGACCTCGGTGAGCGACTCGATCTCGGGAAACTCGTCGTCCGGCAGCCAGGCACGCAGGCGCAGGCGCCGGTTGTGCGCGATCGAGAGCAGATGCACCACCACCGCGAAGCGCGGTTCCTCGCGACTGCCTTCACCGGGCGCGTCGTCGAAGGTGAAGCGCCCGGAGGTCGCGGCGTTGACCCCGCGACCGAAGCCCTGGGTGGACGCCGCGTCGGTGGACCACTCCGTGAGGCCGTACTCGAGGTAGTCGACGCCGCACAGGTCGATCAGCATGTCGAAACCAAGCTCCGGGTGATCGCGCAGGCGCTCTGCGACGGTCTTCCAGTCGGCGGGTGCGACCTCGACGGTCACCTCACCGAGATCCTGGCTCAGCGACTGGAGCTGCTCGGCAAGCTCGGTCTGCAGGATGTCAACCCAGTTCTTGCTCTCGGACATCGGTTACCCCAGGCGGATCAGCGTGCGATGGTGTTGGTCCGGCGGACCTTGTTCTGCAGTTGCAGGATTCCGTACAGAAGTGCCTCGGCGGTAGGCGGACAGCCGGGCACGTAAACATCGACGGGAACGATCCGGTCGCAGCCGCGCACCACCGCATAGGAGTAGTGGTAGTAGCCACCGCCGTTGGCGCAGGAACCCATCGAGATCACCCAGCGGGGTTCCGCCATCTGGTCGTAAACCTTGCGCAGGGCGGGAGCCATCTTGTTGACCAGGGTTCCGGCGACGATCATCACGTCGGACTGGCGCGGACTCGGCCGAAAGACAATGCCGAAGCGATCCAGGTCATAGCGCGCGGCACCCGCGTGCATCATCTCGACGGCACAGCAGGCCAGGCCGAAGGTCATCGGCCACATCGAGCCGGTACGCGCCCAGTTGATCAGCTTGTCGGCGGAAGTGGTGACGAAGCATTTTTCAAGAACGCCTTCTATTCCCATTCCAGGGCCCCCTTCTTCCACTCGTAGATGAACCCGATCACGAGGATGGCAAGGAACAGTGCCATCGCCAGTAGACCGAACAGCCCGATGTCCCCGAGGGCCACCGCCCATGGAAACAGGAACGCGATCTCGAGATCGAAAATGATGAACAGGATCGCGACCAGGTAGAAACGGACGTCGAATTTCAGGCGGGAATCTTCGAAGGCTTCGAAGCCGCACTCATAGGGGGAATTCTTTTCGGCATCCGGCTTGCTGGGACCCACGACCATCCCCAAAGCCAGGGGAACGAGACCCGCGATGGCCCCGACGACCAGGAAAATCAGTATCGGCAGATAGCCTTCCAGCATGTTCGTCTCCCGAACGCCGCCAGAGGCTGGCGGGTTCCTGGTGCCGACCGCGCGGGCCGCGCGGCGGGCAAATCCCGTGTGCCGGGCGAGGTGGGGTGCAACAGGCAGGTGGCCGCGGCGCCCTCGTTCTCATCGGGCTGGCAGTCTAGGTGAACCCCGAAAACGGTGTCAAGTTCTCTTTTTATTCTAAGTTATTGATATGCTGGCCCAAATCGCCGCATTGCCAGTTGGCCGCGGGAACCGCAGGGCCTGCGGTATGGTGCAGATGGTGGGACTCGAACCCACACGGCTTTCGCCACTACCCCCTCAAGATAGCGTGTCTACCAATTCCACCACATCTGCAAATGCAAACAGGTTTTGCGCGCCCGATCCGCCAACCGGGCCGGGCCCGGTGCGCGAGCCGCCGCGTCACGACTACTGCGGCACGTCTCCCGGACGGCCCGGCATCGGTTCCTCGAGCGGGACCGGATCCAACGGGACGCCGTTGTCGGGAAGCGCCTCCTGGCGCGCCTCTTCCTGCATCTGTTCGATCAGACTGCGCGCCTCCGGTTCGGTAGCGGCCAGGTAGGCAAGCGACAGGCTGTTCAGAAAGAATACCACCGCCAGGATGCCAGTGCTCCGGCTCAGGAAGTTTGCGGAGCCGCGCGCGCCGAACACGGTCGAGGACGCGCCGCTGCCAAAGGCGGCGCCGGCATCGGCGCCTTTGCCATGCTGCATCAGGACCAGCGCGATCAGCGCGATCGCGACCGCGACCTGAACGACCAGCAGAATGCCATAGAGCATGACTAGCCCTGCGCCTGGGCCGCGACGGCCGCGTTCACGATCCCGACAAAGGCATCGGCATCCAGCGAGGCGCCACCGATCAGTCCGCCGTCGATGTCAGGCAGAGCGAGCAGCCCCGCCGCGTTGTCTGCCTTCATGCTGCCCCCGTAAAGGATGCGCAGGCCCTCAGCGACGGCCGGATCGTGCCCGGCGACTCGGGAGCGGATGAAGGCGTGCACCTCGGCCGCCTGATCGGGCGTCGCAGTGCGCCCGGTGCCAATCGCCCAGACCGGCTCGTAGGCGACGACGGCACGGTCAAGGGCCGCGACGCCGGCGGCATCCAGGACTGCATCCAGTTGTTCCGACACCACCGTCTCGGTCCGTCCGGACTCACGGTCCGCGAGCTGCTCGCCCACACAGAGAATCGGCACCAACCCCGCGGCCTGCGCGGCGGTGAACTTTCGGGCCACCCAGGCGCTGTCCTCGTGCTGCCGCGCACGACGCTCGGAGTGCCCGACGATCACGTACTCGCAACCCACCTCCTTCAGCATCCCGGCAGCCACCTCACCGGTGAAGGCGCCCGCCTCTTCGTCCGAGCAGTCCTGGCCGCCGACGGCGATCGGGCTGTTCTCGAGCTGTGCCACGGTGTCCCGGAGGTAGACCGCCGGGGGGCAGACCGCCACGGCAACCGCATCGCTGCCCTGCACCGCGCCATTCAGCGCGCCAAGGAGTGCGCGGTTCGCGGCCAGCGAACCGTTCATCTTCCAGTTTCCTGCGACCAGGGCCTTGCGCATTTCAGCAACCTAGGGAAGTCCTCAACAAGGCGCGCGATGTTACCGATGCGCCCCGTGCAAATCAACCGGACCGGCGGCCAGACCCTCGCGGATGGCGTCCGCGATCCGCTGCGCCGCCGCCGCGATGCGCTCGGCGTCGCTGCCTTCGACCATCACCCGCACCAGGGGCTCGGTACCGGAGGGACGCAGCAGCACCCGGCCGTCGCGCGCCAGTTCGGCGGAGACCTGCTCCACCGCGGCCTGCACCGACGGGGCCTCGAGCACCGGTGCCGCCCGCCCCTGCACCGGGACGTTGATCAGAACCTGGGGATACTTGCGCACGACCTTGCGCAGTTCGGACAGCGGCCGGCCGGTACGGTGCATCAGGTGGGCCACGCGCAGCGCCGCGACGGTGCCGTCGCCCGTGGTCGTGTGGGTCAGACAGACGATGTGTCCGGAACCCTCGCCGCCAAGGTGCCAGCCATTGCGGCGCAGCTCGTCGAGCACGTAGCGATCCCCGACCCGGGCACGCACGAAGGGAATGCCGGCTTCGCCCAGGGCCTGCTCCAGGCCGAGGTTGCTCATCTGAGTTCCGACCACGCCGCCGGAAAAGGTGCCCTCGGCCTGATCGGACAGCGCGAGGATACCGAGCGTCTCGTCCCCGTCGACGATCTCCCCGGTCTCGTCCACCAGAATCACCCGGTCACCATCGCCGTCCAGCGCGATGCCGACATCCGCACCGCTGGCCAGCACGCGCAGCTGCATCCGTTCCGGATAGAGGGCGCCAGAGTCGTCGTTGATGTTGTAGCCGTCCGGACGGTCGCCCATGGTCTCGACCTCGGCGCCCAGTTCGTCGAAGACCTGGGGCGTCACGTTGTAGGTGGCCCCGTGCGCACAGTCGATCACCATGCGCAGCCCCCGGAGCTGGGAGCGCGCCGGGATCGCGCTCTTGCAGAACTCGATGTAGCGCCCGGCCGCATCGGCGATCCGGACGGCCTTGCCCAGACGGTGGGGATCCAGCACGCCGAGGGGCTGGTCCAGCCGATCCTCGATCGCCTGTTCCAGTTCATCCGGCAGCTTGTCGCCCTCGGGGGTGAAGAACTTGAAACCGTTGTCCTGGTAGGGATTGTGCGAGGCGCTGATCACCACGCCGGCAGAAGCCCGGAAGGTCCGCGTGAGGTAGGCCACCGCCGGCGTCGGCATCGGACCGAGCAGCGCCACGTCGGTCCCGGCGGCGGACAGCCCCGCCTCCAGCGCCGACTCGAACATGTACCCGGACACCCGGGTGTCCTTGCCCACCAGCACCGGCCCCTGGCTGTGATGACCGAGGACCTCACCGACCGCCTGACCCAGGCGCAGGGCGAAATCCGGCGTCATCGGCCACTCACCGGTGCGTCCGCGAATGCCGTCCGTTCCGAAATACTTCCCCACTGACTGCACCTCCCCCTATGGTTGGACCTTGCTGCTACGCTCCAAGCACACGCTGGATCGTCAGCGCATCCATCGTCTCGCGTACGTCGTGGACACGCAGGATGCGGGCACCGGCGCGTGCAGCCAGCAACGCCGCGGTCACGCTGCCCACGAGCCTTTCCGTGACCGGCCGCCCTCCGAGCGCGTTCCCGATCATCGACTTGCGCGAGACACCGACGAGCAGCGGATACCCGAGCCCCGCGAGCCCCGGCAGGGAACGGAACAGCGCCAGATTGTGTTCCTGCGTCTTGCCGAAACCAAAGCCCGGGTCAAGCACGATCCGTTCACGGGCAACGCCCCGGGACAACAGAGCCTCCGCCTGCCCGGTCAGGAAGTCCGACACCTCGGCGACCACGTCGCTGTAGTGCGGCTGTTCCTGCATCGAGCGCGGCTGCCCCTGCATGTGCATCACGCAGACGGCCGCAGTGCCCGATGCCGCCACCTGCATCGCCCCGGGTGCACGCAGCCCGTTCACGTCGTTGATCATTTCGGCGCCCGCGTCGAGTGCCGCCTGCATCACTTCGGGCTTGCTGGTGTCGATCGAGAGCACCACGTCCAGCTCGGCACGCAGACGCTCCAGCACCGGGATCACGCGGTCCAGCTCGTGCTGCAACGGGACCGGCTCCGCCCCCGGACGCGTGGACTCGCCGCCGACATCGATAATGCCCGCGCCCGACGCCACCATCGCGCGGGCGTGCGCCAGCGCCGCCTCGACGCCCGCATGGCGGCCGCCATCGGAGAAGGAATCCGGCGTGACGTTCAAAACCCCCATCACCACGGGACCGTCGAGCGGCAATGACCGCCCGGCGCAGTCGAGCACGCGTTCTTCAGTCATGCCGGGATGGTAATCGAATCCACAACGAAAAGGGCCACCCGGATCGACTCCGGATGGCCCTGTCGACTCCGTCGGCCCGATGTGGCTCAGGGTTGCGGAGCGGGGTCGCCGACCACACCCGGTTCGGATCGGTCGCCCGAATCCGTGTCGGGCTTTCCACCACCCTTCTTGCCGGCGTCGTCGTCCTTCCAGTCGACCGGCGGACGCGGTTCACGGCCTTCCATGATGTCGTTGATCTGCGGCTCGTCGATGGTCTCGTACTTGACCAGCGCGGTCGCCATACCGTGCAGTTTGTCCAGGTTGTCCGTAAGGATCTTCCGTGCCCGCTCGTAATTGCTGTCGATGATGCGGCGGACTTCCTCGTCGATCGCGTGAGCAGTCTCGTCGGACATCTGTTTGGTCTGCGTGACCTGACGGCCGAGAAAGACCTCGCCCTCGTCCTCGCTGTAGGTCAGCGGTCCGAGGCGGTCGGACAGACCCCACTTGGTCACCATGTTCCGGGCGATCATCGTGGCGCGCTCGATGTCGTTGGAAGCGCCCGTGGTCACCCGGTTGGCGCCGAAGATCAGTTCCTCGGCAATGCGACCGCCGAACAGGCTCGCGATCTGGCTCTCGAGCCGCGTCTTCGAATGACTGTAGCGGTCTTCCTCCGGCAGGAACATGGTCACGCCAAGGGCACGGCCGCGCGGGATGATGCTGACCTTGTAGACGGGGTCGTGCTCGGGCACGGTCCGACCGACGATTGCATGCCCGGCCTCGTGATACGCAGTGAGCTTCTTCTCGTCCTCGCTCATCACCATGGACTTGCGTTCGGAGCCCATCATGATCTTGTCCTTCGCGCGCTCGAAATCCGCCATGTCGACGGTGCGCTTCCCGGCGCGGGCAGCGAACAGCGCTGCTTCGTTGACCAGGTTCGCGAGATCGGCGCCGGAGAATCCGGGCGTGCCGCGCGCGATCAGCGACGGCTTCACGTCATCCGACAGCGGCACCTTGCGCATGTGCACGGTCAGGATCTGCTCGCGGCCGCGCACATCCGGCGGTGGCACCACCACCTGACGGTCGAAGCGCCCGGGGCGCAGCAGCGCCGGGTCGAGCACGTCCGGCCGGTTCGTTGCCGCGATCACGATCACACCCTCGTTACCCTCGAAGCCGTCCATCTCGACCAGCAGCTGGTTCAGGGTCTGCTCACGCTCGTCGTGCCCGCCACCGAGGCCTGCGCCACGATGCCGCCCCACTGCGTCGATCTCGTCGATGAAGATGATGCAGGGTGCGTGCTTCTTCGCGTTCTCGAACATGTCGCGCACGCGCGAGGCCCCCACGCCGACGAACATCTCGACGAAATCGGAACCCGAGATCGTGAAAAACGGCACCCGGGCCTCACCGGCAATCGCCTTCGCCAGCAGGGTCTTGCCGGTACCCGGCGAGCCGACCATCAGCACGCCCCGCGGGATCTTGCCACCCAGCTTCTGGAACTTCGCGGGGTCGCGCAGGAAGTCGACCAGCTCCGAGACCTCCTCCTTGGCTTCGTCACAGCCGGCCACATCCGAGAAGGTCACCTTGACCTGGTCCTCGGACATCATCTTGGCCTTGCTCTTGCCGAAGGACATCGCGCCGCGGCCGCCGGCCCCACCGCCCTGCATCTGGCGCATGAAGTAGATCCACACGGCGATCAGCAGCAGCATCGGGAACCAGCTGATCAGCACATCCATCACCAGCGAGCGCCGCTGCGGCTCCTGCGCGCGGATCTCGACATTGTTCGCGAGCAGATCGCCGATCAGCCCGGGATCATTCGGGCTTTCAGTCCGGAAGGACCGGCCCTCGATCGTCGTGCCGCGGATCGTGTTGCCCTCGATCGTCACACTCTGGATGCGGCCCGCCTGCACGTCGCTGATGAACGACGAGTAGGTCATGCTGCGCGCTTCCTGCTGTGGCTCGGGGCTGAAGTTGTTGAACACGGACATCAGCACGACCGCGATCACGGCCCAGACCACTAGATTCTTCACCAGGCTGTTCAAAACGCCACCTCGAAATTCTTCGGTTCGTTGATACGAACGTTACACATCCGGAAGTCCCCGCGCCAATACATACACTTCCCGTGATCGCGCCCGCGATGCCTGCGGCTTGCGGATCCAGACTCTCCGGAACCGAAGTCTCAGTTCGCGCAGGAAGTCGTCGGAGCCCTGTCCCTGGAACACTTTGACGAGAAAAGCGCCATTCGGTTTCAAAATCCCTGCCGCCAGATCCAGCGCCAGTTCCGCGAGGTGCATTGCGCGGGGCTGGTCCACCGCATCCACCCCGGAGAGGTTGGGGGCAATATCCGACAGCACAAGGTCCGCGCGCTCTTCGCCCAGCGCATCCAGGATCTGCCGCAGCACCGCCTCGTCGCGAAAATCGCCAGTCACGATCTCCACCCCGGGAATCGGGTCCATGGCCAGGAGGTCGGAACTCACCACCCGCCCCGACGGCCCCACCCGATCCGCCGCATACTGACTCCAGCCTCCGGGCGCCGCCCCGAGATCCACGACCCGCATTCCGGGCCGGAGCAGCCGGTCGCGCCGGTCGATCTCCGCAAGCTTGTAAACCGCGCGAGAACGGTAACCCTCCTGCTGGGCTTGAGCGACAAACGTGTCGTCGAAGTGCTCCCTGAGCCAGCGCTGGCTCGATTTGCTGCGTTTGGGCACCCTGCCTCCCCTCCGCACGGCTTTGCGGTGCCACGCCATCGCCGTGCTAAACTTCAGTCTTTGAACGGCGACAGGCTGCCAGGTGAATCTGAACGAGCCGCAGCGTCGACTGCTCCGCAGTCTCGCGCATCCGCGCAAGCCGATCGTGAGCATCGGCCGCAATGGCGTGACCGAGCCGGTCCTTTCCGAACTCGAACGCGCACTTGACCACCATGAGCTGGTGAAGGTCAAGATCAACGTCGCCGACCGTGCCCCCCGCGCCGAGATCATCGGCACCCTCTGCGAGCGCACGGGCGCGGTGCTGATCCAGCGTATCGGCTTCATCGCAACGCTGTTCCGGCGCAACCGGGAGAAGCCCGTGATCGCGCTGAACAGCGGTCGATCGGTCAGTTAATGTAGCGGACCTCGACGATCTCGTATTCGAGGTCACCCCCGGGGGCCTGGACCGTGACGACGTCGCCCTCTTCCTTTCCGATCAGTGCCCGCGCGATCGGCGAACTGACCGAGATCATGCCGAGCTTGATGTCGGCCTCGTCATCGCCGACGATCCGGTACGTCAGCGGCTTCCCGCTCTCCGTCTCCTCCAGGCTCACCGTCGCTCCGAACACGACCTTGCCCGTCTGCGGCAGCGCGGTGACGTCGACAACCTGCGCGTTGGACAACTTGGCCTCGATCTCGCGGATCCGTCCCTCGATGAAACTCTGCTGCTCCCGCGCCGCGTGATACTCCGCGTTCTCTTTCAGATCGCCATGCGCCCGCGCCTCGGCGATCGCGTTGACCACCCGCGGCCGGTCCTCGGTCTTGAGGCGGCGCAACTCCTCCTTGAGCTTTTCGGCGCCCGAGACGGTCAACGGGGTCTTGGCCATCAGGGATTACCCCGTTCCAGGCTCTCGGCATGGAGGTCCTGAAGACTGTAGACGTTCTCGAACCCCAGGTGATCCAGCGCCTGCACCGTCGCCAGCGCCCCGGCAATGGTCGTGGTGTAGCCAACCTTGTGCATCAGCGCCTCGCGCCGGATGGTGAAGGAGTCGGAGGTGGCCTGCTTGCCCTCGACGGTGTTCACGATGAAGTTGATCTCGTCGTTCTTGATCATGTCGACAATGTGCGGCCGGCCCTCGGTTACCTTGTTCACCACGGTCAGATCCACGACCCCCTGCTCCTTCAGGAAAGCCGCGGTGCCCCGGGTTGCCAGGACCTCGAAGCCCAGCTCGACCAGGCGCGCGGCCACTTTCACAAGATCGGGACGCTTGTCGATCTCGCGTACCGACACGAAGGCCTTTCCGCGCGCAGGCAGGCGCACGCCGGCCCCGAGCTGGCTCTTCGCGAAGGCTTCCGCGAAGCTGCGTCCAACGCCCATCACCTCGCCGGTGGATTTCATCTCCGGCCCGAGGATCGGATCGACGCCCTGGAACTTGGCGAAGGGGAAGACCGCCTCCTTCACACCGTAATAGTCGGGCCGGACCGGCTTGCGCAGCTGCATCGACTCCAGACTGACACCCGCCATGCACCGGGCCCCGATCTTCGCCAGCGGCAACCCGATCACCTTGGAAACGAAGGGCACTGTGCGCGAGGCACGCGGGTTGACCTCCAGCACGTAGACGTCCTCGCCCTTGATCGCGAACTGGGTATTCATCAGCCCGACGACCTTGAGCCCCAGCGCCATGCGTCGCACCTGCTCCGTCAGCTCGTCCTGCATCCGATCGGACAGGGAGAACGGCGGCAGCGAGCACGCGGAGTCGCCGGAATGGACGCCCGCCTGTTCGATGTGCTCCATGATGCCCCCGAGGAAGACCTCGCGGCCGTCGCAGACGGCGTCCACGTCCACTTCGATCGCGTCGTCGAGGAAACGGTCCAGCAGGACCGGCGCGTCGTTGGACACCGACACCGCGTCCCGCATGTAGCGCCGCAGGTCCTCTTCGTCGCGCACGATCTCCATCGCCCGCCCACCGAGCACGTAGGACGGGCGCACCACGAGTGGATAGCCGATCTCGGCCGCGAGCCGTTCCGCCTCGTCCTCGCTGCGCGCGGTGCGGTTCGGCGGCTGCCGCAGCCCGAGCTTGTTCAATAGCTGCTGGAAACGTTCGCGGTCCTCGGCGAGATCGATCGAATCCGGCGAGGTCCCGATGATCGGCACGCCCGCGGCCTCGAGGTCGCGCGCGAGCTTCAGCGGCGTCTGCCCGCCGTATTGCACGATAACGCCCTTCGGCTTCTCCAGCGCGACCACCTCGAGCACGTCCTCCAGGGTCAGCGGCTCGAAGTACAGACGATCCGAGGTGTCGTAGTCCGTCGAAACGGTCTCCGGGTTGCAGTTGATCATGATGGTCTCGTAACCGTCCTCGCGCATCGCCAGTGCCGCGTGCACGCAGCAGTAGTCGAACTCGATGCCCTGCCCGATGCGGTTCGGTCCGCCGCCGAGCACCATGATCTTCTCGCGGTCGGCAGGATCCGCCTCGTTCTCTTCCTCGTAGGTCGAGTACAGGTACGCGGTCGTTGTCGCGAATTCGGCCGCACAGGTATCCACGCGCTTATAGACCGGGTGGACGCCGAGGGCGTGACGATGCTTGCGTACCGCCTTCTCGGTCTCGTGCAGCAGGCGGGCCAGCCGCCGGTCCGAGAAGCCGCGGCGCTTCAATTCGAACAGCTCCTCCGCGTTGAGGTCGTTCAGCAGGCGGTCGCCCAGGGTGCTCTCGATCTGGATCAGCTCGTGCACCTGCGCCAGGAACCAGCGGTCGATCGCGGTCAGCCCGAAGATCTCCTCGATACTGAATCCCACGCGGAAGCCGTCCGCGACGTTGAACACCCGTTCCGGACCCGGATTCGCGAGCAGCACTCGCAGCCGGTCCGCCGCGTCTTCGGCCTTCAGGTCCACCATCGGATCGAGGCCGTCGACCCCGATCTCCAGACCGCGCAGCGCCTTCTGCAGGGACTCCTGGAAGGTGCGCCCGATGGCCATCACCTCGCCGACCGACTTCATCTGCGTGGTCAGGCGCGGCTCAGCCTGCGGGAACTTCTCGAAGGTGAAGCGCGGGATCTTGGTCACCACGTAGTCGATCGACGGCTCGAACGAGGCCGGGGTCAGCCCGCCGGTGATCTCGTTGCGCAACTCGTCGAGCGTGTAGCCCACCGCCAGCTTGGCCGCGACCTTCGCGATCGGGAACCCGGTGGCCTTGGACGCCAGCGCCGAGGAGCGGGACACGCGGGGATTCATCTCGATCACGATCAGGCGGCCATCGTCCGGATTCACCGCGAACTGCACGTTGGAGCCGCCGGTCTCCACGCCGATCTTGCGCAGCACCGCCAGCGACGCGTCGCGCATGATCTGGTATTCCTTGTCGGTGAGCGTCTGCGCAGGCGCAACGGTGATCGAGTCGCCGGTGTGCACGCCCATCGGGTCGAAGTTCTCGATCGAGCAGATGATGATGCAGTTGTCCGCCTTGTCGCGGACCACCTCCATCTCGAACTCCTTCCAGCCCAGCGCCGACTCTTCCAGCAATACCTCGTTGGTCGGCGACAGGTCGAGGCCGCCCTTCACGATTTCCTCGAACTCCTCGCGGTTGTAGGCGATGCCCCCGCCGGAGCCCCCGAGGGTGAACGAGGGCCGGATGATCACCGGAAAGCCGATGTCGGGCTGCACCCGCTGCGCGTCCTCCCAGCTGTG
>PWRV01000214.1 GCA_003563455.1 Thioalkalivibrio sp. | reverse complement strand
GCGTCGGTGTAGTAGTCCACCTCGGTCTTCGTCACGAAGGCCTTGCGCCCGGTCCAGTCCAGCCGCTCGACCTGCCAGGTCTGCGCCTGCACCATGTAGATCGCACCCTCGTACAGGGTCTCGGCGGCACTGGAGTAGTCGACCTCGGCGATGATGTCCTTGCGCCCGCCGGTGGTGTCGACCACCACGAAGTTGCCCTCGGCGACCGAGCGCAGGCTGACGCTCTGCGCCGGGTAGCTGTCCTCGGTCCAGTGCCAGGTATCGGCCTCGCGGTGCAGTACGCCGTGCTCCTCGAGGTAGCCGAGCAGTTCCTCGAGGTTCTCCTTCCCGAAGCGGTCGCCGCGCCGGAACGGCAGTTCGAAGGCCGCGCAGCGCACGTGGTCGAGCAGGATCAGCAGCTGGTCCGGGTCGATGCGTGCGTGCTCCGGGGAGCTCCCGAGGAAAAAATCCGGGTTGCGGATGATGTACTGGTCCAGCGGCTGGCTGCTCGCGACGAGCACACCGAGCGAAGGCCGCTGGCGGCGTCCCGCCCGGCCGAGGCGCTGCCAGGTCGCGGCGATGGTGCCCGGGTAGCCGTTCAGCACGCAGACGTCCAGACTGCCGATGTCCACGCCGAGCTCCAGCGCTGACGTCGCGATCACGCATTCGACGTTGCCGGCGCGCAGCGCCTTCTCGGTCTGGCGCCTTTGGCCGGGCAGGTAGCCGCCGCGGTAGGCGGCGACACGCGCGGCTCGGCGCGGGTCGCCATCGAAGACGTCCTTGAGATACTTGGTCAGCACCTCCACCATCAGCCGCGACTGCGCGAAGACGATGGTCTTCAGGTTGCTCTTCACGGCCATCCTGGCGATTCGGGTCGACTGCGAGCGGGCCGACGCGCGGATGCCGAGATCGGCGTTCACCACTGGCGGGTTCCATAACAGCAGGTGGCGCTCGCCGGCGGGTGCGCCGCTTTCTGTGATCGCGGTGACGGGTTGCCCGATCAGCCCTTCTGCCAGTTCCTCCGGATTCGCGATGGTCGCGGAGCTCAGCACGAAGATCGGGTCGGAACCGTAGAAATGGCAGACGCGACGCAGCCGGCGGATCACGTTCGCGACGTGCGAGCCGAACACACCGCGGTAGCTGTGCATCTCGTCGATCACCACATAACGCAGGTTCTCGAAGAACTGCGCCCACTTGGTGTGATGCGGCAGCACACCCTGGTGCAGCATGTCCGGGTTCGAGACCACGATATCGCCCTTCGTGCGCACCGCCTTGCGGGCATCGCCCGGGGTGTCGCCGTCAAAGGTGAAGGCACGAATCCCGAGGTGGCCGGCTTCGTTCAGCTCCATCAGTTCCGCAACCTGGTCCTGGGACAGGGCCTTGGTGGGGAACAGGTACAGGGCCTTCGCGCGGTCCTTCAGCACCGCCTGCAGCACCGGCAGGTTGTAGCAGAGCGTCTTGCCCGAGGCGGTGGGCGTGACCACCACCGTGTGCCGGCCGGCCGTCACCGCGTCCCAGGCCTCGCGCTGATGGCTGTAGAGCTGCACGACACCGCGCGAGCGGAGCGCCGAGGCCAGACGTGGATCGAGTTCCTCCGGCAACGGCATCAGCCGGGGAGGGCGTTCCGGCAACAGCGCGGTCCCGGTGATGCGCCCCGCGTAGCGCTTGCCAAGGCGCCGCACGAGCCGCCGGACCGGGTCGTCGACCCCGGTCTCGACCTTCACCGCCTCCGCCTGCCGACCGCCATGCATCATCCGCACATGATGCACCGGAACGCGGCCGCCGCAAACATGCTGCGGCACCATAGCGCCGGCATCGAGTACCGGAGGCCGGGTGGATCCTGCGAAAAAGCGAGGCGGGAGCAGGCTCCCGCACTCGGCGGTTGAAGCCCGGGTCCGGCATTGCGCCGGACCCGGAGGCAAGCCCCGATCAGGCCGTGGACGGTGCGGGCGCCCGACCCTTGTTCCAGTACATGAACAGGATGAAGAGCACCGCGATCGCGATCCATGCGACGTACCAGAGCATCGACGCGTAGATGATCGCCATGCCCAGCGCCCCGGCGGCCAGCACGTAGTAGGTCATCGGGATCAGCGCCTTGCGGATCAGGTCACCCTCACGTCCGATCAGGCCGACCGTGGCCGAGGCCGCGACCACGTTGTGCACGCAGATCATGTTGCCCGCAGCACCGCCGACGGCCTGCAGGGCCACCACGAATGCGGCCTGGTTGGCATCCAGCCCGATGGTCTCCGCGGTCGCGAACTGGAACAGCGAGAACATCATGTTGCTGACCGTATTCGACCCGGCGATGAAGGCTCCCAGCGCGCCAATGATGGGCGAGAAGAAGGGCCACGCCCCGCCCGAGACCGCAGAGACACCCTCGGCCAGTACCAGCGGCATGCTCGCGTAGGCCGAGGCCTGACCGGACTGGATGAAGACCTGCACCATCGGCACCGCGAAGATCAGCGCCACGCTCGCGGCGAGGATGGTCTTGCCCGACTGCCCCCATGCGCGCGCATAGGCGCCCTTCTCCTTGAACATCCGGTGCAGGAAATAGGTAACGATGGAGGCCACCAGCAGCACCGCGCCCGGCAGGTACAACGGCTGCGACGAAGTGCTGATGTTGGTGCCGAAGATGTTCGCCCAGGACAGGGTCATCTCGGGTGAACGCAGGAAGGCCGTGACCGGTTCGACGGTACGGGTGATCACCAGAAGCACCACCACGACGACGTAGGGGATGAGCGCCTGCACCATGGTGATCGGGACGCCCTTGCGCACCGGATCGGGCTGATCCTGGAAGCGGCTGATCCACTCCGGCTGCCAGTACTTCCGATCCTCGAACTGGAACACCTCCTTCGGGACCAGGAAGCCGCGCCGGGCCGCGGTCACCACGATCACCAGGCCAACCAGGCCGCCGACGATGGACGGGAATTCCGGCCCCAGAAGCCACGCCACCAGCACATAGGGGATGGTGAAGGCCAGGCCGGCGAACAGCGCGACCTTCCAGGCCTTCAGGCCCTCGCGGAAGGAGCGCGACTTGCCGAAGAAACGGGTCAGCATGCCGACCATGATCAGCGGAATCAGGAAACCGACCAGCGCATGCACCAGTGCCACGTTTGCGCCGATCTGGAAGAGGTAGTCCTGGAAGGCGACGTCGCCGATATGCCCGATCACGACCTCCTGGTCGGCGAGGCCGGCATTCACGCCGACCAGGATCGGGGTGCCGACCGCCCCGAAGGACACCGGGGTCGACTGGATGATCAGCGCCGAGAGCACCGCCGCCATCGCCGGGAAGCCGATCGCCACCAGCAGCGGCGCGGCGACCGCGGCCGGGGTCCCGAAGCCCGCGGAACCCTCGATCAGCGAACCGAACATCCACGCGATGATGATCGCCTGGATGCGCCGGTCCGGGGAGATGTTCGTGAACCCCGTCCGCAGGGTCTGCATCGCTCCGCTCTCGCGCATGGTGTACAGCAGGAGGATCGCGCCAAAGACGATGAACAGGATGTTCAGGGCGGTCACCACGCCATGCACGCTGGCCGCGGCAACCACGACGAAGTCGGTCCCCCAGAACAGCAGCGCGATCGCCACGGTCACCACGTAGGCCAGCGGCATCGCGTGCTTGGCCGGCCACCTCAGGACCACCAGGAATACGAGGACCGTGAGCACTGGCATCAAGGCCAGCAGAAACAGGATTCCCAGGTTCATGAAAGTGCTCCTCTCTCTTTATTTATTGGTATTCGGCGTTGTCGAACTCTGCGGGAGTGGGTGGATTTTTCATCATGACCCGCCGCCGTTGCGGGCCACCCCTGTAACCGCACGGGCCGGGGAAGAGGGCGCGGCTCGCCTTGCGGCGGGACGCCGTGAATACATCCCTGCAGGCTTGACGGCAGCATCCCTGCTGCCGACACCCGCCGAAAGGCGAGCCACACCCTCTTCCCTCAAACTCCCGGAGCCAAAACACGACCCCCTGATCACGAAAACACCAGCCATGGTTCGCGTGAATAGATTGCCGCGGAAGAACACGGAAAAGCGTTTGCATGCCCGTCATATTCCGTGATGTCCGTGTTTTCCGTGGCGTGTTTTCATTGTCTGGTGCCGCTGTGTGCGCCACGATCATCAATCCACCAGCAACACGTGCAGACTGCGGGGACCGTGCGCGCCGAGCTGGATGGTCAGTTCGATGTCTGCCGTGCGCGACGGACCGGTGATCACGTTCACGGTCCGGGGCCAGCCCTCTTCCCCCTGCTCCCGCAGTGCGGCCCAGGCCTGTTCCAGGTGCGGGACCAGGTCCTGCGCGCGCAACACCACGAGAT
>PWRV01000129.1 GCA_003563455.1 Thioalkalivibrio sp. | reverse complement strand
TCAACCTCCAGCAGTGCCGGCGATAGGATCGGAGAGCGCCTGCCGGTGTCGGCATCGTTGTGAAAATACCGGGTCCAGAACAGCATCCAGTCCCGGTCTGCCGAAAAACTGACCACGGGAACGGGACTGCAATACACCGAGCCGAGGTCGACCAGCCACTCTCCGGCCCTGCCCTCCGTATCCACAGATGGCGAGCAGGCCACAACCAGCAGGGCCGCTGCGCAGTACAGTAGACCGCGATACCCTCCGACATTGCGGGTGGTTGAGAGCTCTTGGGGCGGGTTCCGGCTCATTCGGGTTCGTCGGGGGCGCGATACCGCTTTCTGATTCTTCGGCATCTTGGGCAATAACGTCCGCCGAGTATAGGACGAGCACGTGTTGCCTTTGCCGGCGCGTCGAAGAAGCAGCGATTGGGAGACAAAGAACCACGCCCCCGACCAGCATGCAGAAACCCTGTCACCATTCAATCCCGGGGACGACTGATGTTTTCAAACGGTGCCCATGCCGTGGGACCATTCATGCCCGAAGCGACGCGCAATATCCAATGAGTGGCACCGAGCCCGGCATGCCCCGCTATTCCCGCAAGGAGCAGGGATGTCCTCGAACGCGATCCGGCCGCCGAAACCGTCTGACTCGCATCGACATCGGTCCGACTCGAGGCCCGTGACCCGAGCCGCACCTTCGGTGGGGTGGTGCTATCCTCGAACTCATCAGCTATGGTCGGGCGCCTCGGCGTTACGCGGGAGGCGAGCAGCCGACAGGCTGCGTTTTGGCCCGCCTTGGATGACAAAATGGTGACATTGAGCAACTGCCTGGTGGGCCATGCGGGAAGTTCGGTGACTATGGAGCACAGCCAGAAGTGCCGGAATAGCCACCCTATTGCAAACTTGCCCAACGCAGCGCCGACGCTTCTGGCGAAGCGATCTGGTACCGAACTTTCCGCATGGCGCACTAGCATGATACCGAAGGCCCAACTATCCGATAAACCGCGGTTTTCAATTGGTGGGGACGGCCGGAATCGAACCGGCACGGCCTTGCGGCCAGCGGATTTTAAGTCCGCTGCGTCTACCCGTTCCGCCACGCCCCCGTTATCGGCCTTTGCAATTGCGGTACCGCGGCGGCTCGCGTCCGCGCGGCGTCCGGGATGGTACCGGAAATCAGTTCCGGGGGTCAGCCGCTTTCCCTGCACGCCGTGCACCACGGTCATCGCGGCCACCTGATGGACGGCGCGGCATCCGCCGATTTCGTCTCCACCGGCATCCAGGGACTGGATGAGGTGCTGGACGGCCTGCGCATTGGCGACAACGTCGTCTGGCGGGTGGACGACATCACCGATTACCGGCTCTTCGTCGAACCCTTCGTTGCCGCGGCGGCCGCCAATGACCGGCTGATCATCTACTTGCGCTTCGCGAGCCACGCCCCGCTGGTCACGCCCGGTCCCGGCGTGGACATCGTCGAAATCAACGCGAGCGTCGGCTTTGCGTCGTTCACCGGGCGCGTGTACGACCTGATCACCCGACACGGACGCGGTGCCTTCTACGTCTGCGACTGCCTGTCCGACCTCCTCTCGGCGTGGGCCACCGACTACATGGTCGGCAACTTCTTCCGCGTGGTCTGTCCCCACCTCTTCGAGCTGGACACGGTCGCCTACTTTGCGCTCCACCCGCAGCAGCATTCGCACGTCACGCTGTCCAGGATCCGCGAAACCACCCAGGTGTTAATCGACGTCCACCACGCGAACGACGAGCGCCAGATTCAGCCGGTAAAGGTCTGGCGCCGGCAGTCCCCCACCATGTTCCTGCCGCACCGCCAGCGGGGAGAACGCTTCCTGCCGGTGATCGACAGCAGCGATGCCACCCGGCTGCAGGCCACGCTCGCGCACCGCAGCGAGGGCACCAGCCGGCGCCAGCTCGACTGCTGGGACCGGATCTTCCTCGAGGCCGGCGAACTCGCACCGTCCGGAGCCGACGAGGCCCGGTGCCGCGAGGTCCACGAACACCTGCTGCAGATACTGATCGGCCGCGATGCGCGCATGCTCGATCTCGCCCGCCGGTACCTGACGCTGGAGGACCTGCTGGCCGTCCGCAGCCGCATGATCGGAACCGGCTACATCGGCGGGAAGGCGGTCGGCATGCTTCTCGCACGCAGGATACTGCTCACGGAAGACGCCGAGCACTGGTCGCGCCCCCTCGAACCCCACGACTCGTTCTACCTCGGATCGGACGTCTATTACGCCTACCTCGTGCACAACGGCTGGTGGCCACGGATCATGCGCCAGCGCACCGAGGCAGGCTACTTCGAGGAGGCCCGCTCGCTCCACCACGACATGCTGCGCGGCGAGATCCCCGGGGAGGTCAGGCTGGAACTTGAACGCATGCTCGACTACTTCGGCCAGTACCCGATCCTGGTCCGCTCGAGCAGCCTGCTGGAGGATGGCTTCGGCAACGCCTTCGCCGGCAAGTATCAGAGCACCTTTCGGGTGAACCAGGGCTCGCCGGAGGCACGCCTGGCAGAGCTGGAGGACGCGATCCGCCTGGTCTTCGCCTCCAGCATGAGCGAGGACGCGCTGGTCTACCGGCAACAGCGGGGCCTGGCGCAGCGGGAGGAACCGATGGCGCTGCTGCTGCAGCGCGTGAACGGGCGTTATCACGGTCCGTTCTATCTCCCGGACGCGGCCGGAGTGGGCGTCTCCCGGAACGTCTTCGCCTGGGATCCGGGCATGGACCCGGCCGCGGGCATGCTCCGTCTCGTGCTCGGCCTCGGAACCCGGGCGGTGGACCGCATCGAGGGCGATCATGCCTGCGTGGTCGCGCTGGACCAGCCACAGCGGCGCCCCTACCGGGATGCCGGGGACGCCTACCGGTATTCCCAGCACACGGTGGATGTGCTCGGCATCCTCGACAATCGGCTGCGGTCCATGCCGCTGCGCCAGCTCGTCGTCGACGCACCCGACTTGCCCCTGCGCTGGACCGCGGAGCTTGATCGCGAGGCGACGCGGCGTTCGCGCGCGCGGCCTGGCGGCGGACCCGTCTGGCGACTGACCTTCAACCCGCTGCTGCGCGAGACCCACCTGATTGCGATGATGCGCCGGCTGCTGGACGAGCTTGAGCGCGCCTACGACTACCCCGTCGATATCGAATTCACCCTGCACCTCGACGACGACGGTACGCCGTCGGTGAACCTGGTCCAGTGCCGCCCGATGCAGACGCTGGGTGAGGGACGGCCCGTAGAGCTCCCGGAGAAGGTCAGCCCGCAGCGGCTCCTCTTCGCCACGCAGGGCCGCTTCATGGGCGGCAACATCGCCCAGCCCATCGATCGGGTGATCCACATCGACGGACCGCGCTACAGCGCCCTGAGCACCTCCCAGCGTTTTGCGGTGGCTCGTCTCGTGGGGCAGTTGAACCGCGTGATACGGGAGCGCGACGACTGCCCCACCCTGCTGATCGGACCGGGACGCTGGGGCACCAGCAGTCCGGAGCTGGGGATCCCGGTCCGTTTCGCGGATATCAACCGGGTCGCGGTACTGGTCGAGGTGGCGGAACTGGGCGCCGGCATGATCCCCGACCTCTCCTTCGGGTCGCACTTCTTCCAGGATCTGGTGGAGTCGCGGATCGGCTACGTCGCGCTGTTTCCGCAGGAACCGGGGACCGAGCTGCGGCCCGGCTGGCTGGATGCCCTGCCGCCGGAGCGCAGACTCTCGCCCGACGCGGAGGAGGCGGCGGACCCGGCGGTCTTCGACGCCCTGCGCCTGTACGATGTGCACGGGATCGGCCTTCGGGTCACCGCAGATGTGGTCCAACAGCGCCTGTTCTGCTATCAGCAGACCTGAAGACCCACACACCAGAGGAGGAAGCCATGAAGACCGTGGTCATCACCGGATGCAGCCGGGGAATCGGACTGGAGTTCGTGCATCAACTCGTCACCCGCGGAGACCGGGTCTTCGCCGGTGCCCGTCAACCGGAGGGGTCCCCGGAACTGATGGAACTGGCTCGGGCCCACGGAGACCGGCTCACCGTGCTGCCGCTGGACGTGACCAGCCCGGCGCACCGCGTCAACCTTGCCGCCACCATCGGCGATCGCGCGGTGGACCTGCTGATCAGCAATGCCGGGGCCTACGGACCGGTGCCCGACCGCCTTGGCGATACCGACGAGAAGGCGTGGCTGGAGACCTTCCGGGTCAACACGATCGCCCCGCGCCAGATCGTCGAGGCCCTGCTGCCGCAACTGCGGATGGCCCGGCAGCCCTGCATTGCACTGCTGAGCTCGAAGATGGGCTCGATCGGGGACAACGGATCCGGCGGAGTCTACATCTACCGTTCGTCGAAGGCCGCATTGAACGCAGTCGGCGTCAGCCTCGCGCGCGATCTCGACAGTGAGGGAATCCTGACGCTGATCCTGCACCCGGGCTGGGTCCTGACCGACATGGGCGGACCCCATGCCGAGATCACCGTTACCGAGTCCGTGACCGCGGTGCTGAAGACCCTGGACAACGCATCACCCGAAGACAACGGGCGGTTCATCGACGTGGACGGCAGCACCATCCCCTGGTAGCCGCCCCACTGCCATGACCCCGCGCCCTCCTGGCGATTATGGGGCCAGCCATCGAAGACACGGAAAAGAGCGTAAATTCACGCCCTTTCCACGTCTTCCGTGGCGGCACCCTCCATTCGTCGGGTTCAGACCTCCAGTCCATCGCCGTCAGCGGGACTTCGGCGCGGCGTCGGGCCCTCCGGGACGTCCGTGGACAGCTCCAGTTCCCGCGTCTCGCCATCCTGCCAGACCCGCAGGCGCGCAGGCTCACCGGGTTCGGTCCCCCGGACCAGGTCCAGGAACTGCATCGGGGACCCGGGCACCACCCCATTCACCTCCAGGATCATCGCCCCGGGCTCCAGCCCCAGTTCCGCAGCCTCGCCGACGGCCCGGCTGACCACCAGGCCGGGTTCGTCCGGCAGGCCCAGCGCCTCGCGCAGATCCGGGGAGACCTCACCGACGGTGATCCCGAGGGCGCTCACCACCTGCTGCGACTCGGGAAGCCCCTCGAACTCGAGGCCACGCGTGGCCACAAGGACCTCGGGTGCCACCAGGATCGCGGCGCCGGTGCGCACTGCCAGCGCCAGTGCGTCGCTCGGCCGACTGTCGACACGTACAGGCTCGTCGCGCCCCGGCACGTCCAGCTCGATCACGCCGGTGTAGGTGCCGCCGACGAGGGCGTCGACCAGCACGCGCTCAACCTCTGCATCCAGGCTTTGGATCACCGAGGCCAGCAGGTCATGCGTCATCGGACGCGGCGTCGGGACATCGCGCAGAGCCAGCAGGATCGCGAGGGCCTCGTTGGAGCCGATGCTGATCAGCACCACATCTCCGGAATCCGGCTCGCGCAGGACCACTACGGGTGACCCGCTCACGCTCTCGAACCCGACCGTCGCGAGTTCCACCGGGAGCATCTCTTCCACCGGCACCACGGGCTCGCGCGAACCGGCGTGCGACGAGGCGAATGACACCAGCAGCACGGCACACCAGACGGCGGTCTTCGACAGGCGCGTCATCACGTTCTCCCGTTCCCTTTGCCTCTGCGACCCACGGGCCAGCGCTTCGTTCAACCGGACCGACCCACACTCACTCGCCGAACGTGCCGATCGCCTGCGCGATCACCACCCAGACCAGGTAACCTCCGTAGCCCAGCAGCATCGCACCCGCGAGAATACTGATCGGCCGTACCCGACGCGGCTCGGGCACCGGTTCCCCCGCCGCGCGCAGGCGCCGCTCGCGCAGCCACTGACGCAGGCGCCACCAGGCAAACCCGATGAGCACGGCCAGAGTAAGGATCTTCCAGAACATTCATACCTCCGGGGCCGGGCGTCGCGGGTCTCTTCTTTTAACGTGAACATATAGCCACGGATGGACGCGGATGAACACGGCTCTTTTCTGAATGAAGCCCTATCCGTGTTGATCCGTGTGTATCCGTGGCTGGACTTGTCATCCTTCGGGTTGACCCGGAGCCATGCCAATTAGGGAAACGCCGAGAAATCAGCGTTTCCTCAGTTGTTCGAGCAGGTAACCCGGGATGCGCCGCTCCAGATAGCTGCGCCCCGAACTTTCGAGAAAACCCACATGGCCGCCGCTGCGATGCACCTCCAGCGTCACGCAGGGGGAAAGTTCATCAGGGCCCGGCACACTTTCCGGAACCATGAACGGGTCGTTCCGGGCATGGATCAGCAATGTTGGCACCCGGACGTCCCGCAATACCTGCGCGCTGCTCGCACGGTCATAGTAGTCATCTACATCCGCATAGCCATGAACGGGCGCGGTGATGCGCGCATCGAAGTCGCGGAAGCTGCGGAGTTCCTGCAGACGCTCCGCGAGGTCCGGTCGCGCAAGGACCCGGCACTTCTCCTGCCACCTCCGCCGCAACTGGCGCAGGATGTGACGCTGGTAGACCCGCGATACGCCGCGGTTCAGCCGCTTCTCGGCCTGGTGCAGCCGGAACGGGACCGAGACCGCGACTGCACAGTCGACGGGGGCATCCTCGCCGCTCGCCGCGAGGCTGTGCAACAGTGCGCTGCCGCCCAGCGACAGGCCAACCGCCGCCAGCTTGCGTCGGCTGTAGCGGCGCCGCAACTCGGACAGCACGAAGGCCGGATCCTCGCCCTCACCCATGTGGTAGCTGCGCAGCTTGCGGTTCGGCTCGCCGGTCGCGCCCCGAAAGTGCATGGTGCAGGCCCAGAAGCCCCGCGCGTGCAGGGCGCGCATCAGCACGCGCGCGTAGGCGGAGCGGCTGCCCCCGCCCAGCCCGTGCAGAAGCATGACGATGGGTCCGCCAGGATCCGGGGCCCAATCCAGCATCAGGAAATCGCCGTCCGGGAGGGTCATCGGCTGGCGGCGCAACATGGGTGCCCGGCGCAGGCGACAGACGCTGGGCACGATCGTCTGCAGATGCCCTCCCGGCAGCCACCACGCGGGCCGGAAGGGCCTCTCCATGCTGTCAGCAGTCATCGAGTTCTCCCGGAATGTCCGCAGGGACGCCCGATTCGCAGTCGCGCTCCCGGCACATACAGCGGATACGGCGTGTCGCGGATCAGCGGTACGGCCTCAGATACCACCACTCGAAGGCCCGCTTGGCCCAGTGGAACACTGGCGTCGACGGCAGCATCACGTTGTTCTTCTCCGTGCGCTTGACGAGTATCCCGCTGGTCTTCGTATCCACGATGCAGATCAGCTCGGGCTTGAAGGTGGCGCCGGGGGTTTCGCCGCGAAATTCCCCGAGCAGATTTTTCACCGCCGCCTCGGCCTGAAGGTCGGCCATGTGGGCCTGCTTCGGCAGCCAGTCCGGACCGGGAAAACTGCCCGAATCGCCCGCCACGTACACCTTGTCCTGGCCCTCCACCTGACACTGGGCGTTGGCCTTCAGCAGGCCCCCGTCCGAACGGGGCAGGTCGGTGTTGTCGAACCACGCGTTGCCGGTCATGCCGGGCATGAACACGATCAGGTCTACCCCGAACTCGCCGCCCTCGGTCGTTATCTTGTCGGCCTCGAACCCCTTCAGCTTGTGCCCCAGATGGGTCTCGATGTCGCGCCGCTTCATCTCGCGCAGCAGTCCGTCGACCGCCTTGGGCCCCAGGCGATTGCCCGGCTTCGGCGCGGGCGTGAAGAAGATCAGCTTGAAGCGGTCGCGGTCCCCGCGGCTGCGCAGGTGCTGTTCGATTCCGAACATGAACTCGAACACGGGCCCGCCACGCATCGCCGCCGGCTCCTTCGGGTTACCCGCGAAGCCGAAAGCGATGGTGCCCCCTTGCATCTCTGCGACCCGGTCGCGGATTTTGACCGCTGCCTCGACGCCCTCGCAGGGCGTGATCGCGTGCTCGATCCCCGGCAGCTTCTTGATGAAGCGTCCCCCGGACGCGATGATCAGGCCGTCGTTGGTGACCTCGCCCGCGTCCGTCAGCACCGTCCGCCCGCCGTCCTTCAGGCCGGTGGCCGATGCCTGGTGGTAGTTCACGTCCATGCGCCCGAAGAAGCCCTCCAGGTTCACGACGACGTCTTCCGGTTCGCGCAGGCCCGTGGGAATCCAGATGGTACTCGGGTAATACACCAGCTCGGGCCGGGGAGCGATCACGTCGATCACGAGCTCCCGGTCGGCGGCGCGCAGCTTGCGAATGGCGGTCAGGGCACCGAAGCCGGAGCCAATCACTGTGATGCGGGTCATGGGCAATGTCCGTGGTTACGACCGATCCCCTATTGTATGGGCTCGCCATGACCGCCGCATTCCCCCGCACCCGGACCATCGCGCGTCGGTCTACAATAGCCGTTGCCGGGCCTCTAGGCGCGCAGGCGCTGTGTGCCAACCGGAGGGCGATTGGCAACGGCAGAGAACGGTCGCACGCCCGAGTGCTGGAGCGACCCATGGCCATGCGAATCAAGGGGACCGCACACATGCCCTGGAAAGGAAACATCAACGAGCTCCTCAGCGAGGAGCAAATGCAGGCGATCGAGGACGCGCTCGCCGGTGCGCCGGAAGGGATCGTGATCGACAAGCGCGGAATGAAGCTCAACCGCTATCCCGGCCTGCTCTCGGACCTCGACGGGGATGGTGAGCCCCTGAAGGTGATCGCGTCGGAGCGGCCGGTCACGGAACACGGGATGGTGCTGATCTCCAACACCCCGATCCCCGAGATCGAGCGCGCGATGCTGGTGATCCGCACCGGCGAGGACTTCAGGCAGCAGATCGAGGGCCATGCCCTCCCCTCACGCGTGGGCAAGCGCGAGGAAGACGCCGGCGCGAAGACGGTCTTCCATCACGCCATCTTCGAGACGCCCGAAGCGCGCGGCTGACGCTAACCGACGAGCGCCAGCCTCGGCCGCGTCAGGCCAGGCGCCATCGGATTACCTCCCCGGCGCGCAGGGGGACGCCCGGGAGGTATCCGAACCGGACCTCGTCCGGCACGGTCCAGTCGGCCTTCTCCAGCACCAGGCGGTCACGATTGCGCGGCAGGCGATAGAAATCCGGGCCGTGGAAGCTCGCGAAGGCCTCCAGCCTGTCGAGCGCCCCGGCCGCCTCGAAGACCTCCGCATACAGCTCGATGGCCGCGTGGGCGGTGTACACGCCGGCGCAGCCGCAGGCCGACTCCTTTGTATCCCGGGGATGCGGCGCACTGTCGGTTCCGAGGAAGAACTTCGGGTTGCCGCCGGTCGCGGCGGCGACCAGGGCCTGGCGGTGACCCTCGCGTTTCAGCACCGGCAGGCAGTAGTGATGCGGACGCAGACCGCCCTGGAACATTGCATTCCGGTTCATCAGCAGGTGATGCACGGTGATCGTCGCCGCGACATTCGGTGACGCCTCCGAGACGAAATCGACGGCCGCCTGCGTGGTGATGTGTTCGAGGACGACCCGCAACTCCGGGAAGTCGCGGACCAGCGGTTCCAGCGTGTTCTCGATGAACACGGCCTCCCGGTCGAACACGTCCACCGCCGGATCGATCGACTCGCCATGCACGAGCAGGGGCATCGCCTGCCGCTGCATCTCCTCGAACACCGCATAGCAGCGCCGCGGATCCGCGACCCCGCTGGCCGCGTTGGTCGTGGCACCGGCCGGGTAATACTTCACCGCGTGCACCAGCCCGCTTTCGCGAGCCCGGACGATCTCTCCGGGTGCCGTGGCCTCGGTCAGGTACAGCGTCATCAGCGGCTCGAACGCGACGCCCGTGGGCAGCGCCGCGAGAATGCGCTCCCGGTAGGCCAGTGCCTCCGCGGTGGTCACAACCGGTGGCTTCAGATTCGGCATCACGATGGCGCGCGCAAAACGCCGCGCGCTGTCCGGCAGCACCGTCTCCAGCACATCGCCATCGCGCAGGTGAAGGTGCCAGTCGTCGGGTCGGGTGATCGTCAGTCGGTCCATGCGGGCAGGAAGGCAGTGTGGACGGGGGTTCGCGGGGGGCCCTCCATACAGACCACCCTCTGTTGCCGAGTCTACCGGAAAATGTTCCACTCATGGCCGTTCCGGGCACGGCCCATGGCGTTCCCAGTCCTCCGCCGCACCGCGGCGACCGCCACCCGATGCCTGGGCAAAAACCAACCCGAGGGATCAGGAGGACACCATGAAGGATCGCAAACTCGTCGTGATCGGCGGCGACGCCGCGGGCATGAGCGCCGCGTCCAAGGTGCGCCGGGAACATCCGGACCGCGAGATCGTGGTCTTCGAACGCGGACGACACACTTCCTACGCCGCCTGCGGGATGCCCTACTACATTGCCGGCCAGATCGAGTCCGCGGAAAAGCTCGTGGCCCGCGCGCCACAGGTCTTCCGGGACAAGCAGCAAATCGACGTCCGCACGCGCCACGAGGTCGTGGAGATCGACACCACCGGGCAGCGCGTCCGGGTCCGTGATCTGGACTCGGAGCGCGAGTTCGAGGAAAGCTGGGACGAGCTGCTGATCGCGACGGGCGCGGCACCGATCGTCCCCGACCTCCCCGGCGTGGACGCCCCGGGCGTCTTCAGCCTGTCCACCCTGCAGAGCGGCATCGACGTCTTCGAGGACATGGAGCGAAACCCCCCCCGCCGGGCCGTGATCGTCGGAGGCGGCTATATCGGCATCGAGATGGCCGAGGCGCTGCTGGATCGCAATCTCGAAGTCACGCTCATCGACATGGCGCCCCAGGTGATGAGCACCATGGACTCCGACATGACCGAGTCCATCACCGAGACGATGCGCGAGGCGGGCGTCGAGGTCTTGCTCGGGGAGGCCCTGAAGGGCATCGAGACCGGGTCCGAGGGCCGTGTGCGGCAGGTCGTCACCGACCAGCGCCGTATCGATGCGGACCTGGTCATCCTCGGCATTGGCATCCGGCCCCGCTCCGAACTTGCCGAAGCGGCCGGTATAGGGCTGGGAGCCGCGAATGCGATTCGGGTGGACAGCCGGATGCAGACCGCCGTACCGCACGTGTGGGCGGCCGGGGACTGCGCGGAGTCCTCTCACATCGTGAAGGAGGAGCCCGTGTTCATTGCATTGGGCACCGTTGCGAACAAGCACGGCCTGGTTGCAGGCATCAATCTGAGCGGCGGCACCATGCAATTCCCCGGGGTATTGGGCACCGCGATCACCCGCTTCCAGGATCTGGAGATCGCCCGCACCGGTCTGTCGGAGAAGGAGGCCAGGGACGTGGGCATCGCCTCGCGCGCGAAGGCGATCGAGGCCATGACCCGTTCCCACTACTTCCCGGGCGCCGGCAAGATCAAGGTCAAGCTGGTTGTGGAGGACGACACCGGGCGCCTTCTGGGAGGGCAGATCGTCGGCCGGGCCGGCGCCGCGAAGCGCATCGACACCATTGCCGCGGCGATCACCGCCGGGATGACGGCCGAGCAGGTCACCTACCTGGATCTCTCCTATGCGCCCCCGTTCTCCCCCGTGTGGGACCCGGTGCAGATCGCCGCACGCACCCTGAGCTGACCATCATCACGGTCCACGCTGGCCCGGAACGCAAGACGGGAACGGCTTGAATTACGGTGCCGGCTCGATCGACATCACCGTATAAGCGCCGTCGATCCGGTCAACGGTAATGAGGACATTGTCGCCGCTGTTCAGCCCCTCCAGCATCGCGGGGTCCTCCACCTGGAAGGTCATCGTCATCGGCGGCATGTCGAGGTTCGGAATGTCGCCGTGGCGGGCGGAAAGCGTGTTCGCACGGGTATTCACCCGGCGCACCTCGGCCTCGACCGGCGGCAACTGGCCCCCGGCTGCTGGGCCGTGCGCATGACCGTGGTCATGCCCTTGGTCATGGCCCCGATCGTGGGCTTGATCATGGCCGCCGTGACCGTGGTCATGCGTGCCCTGAGCGAAGGCCAGACTGCTTGCGGTGCCGGCCAGCAGCGCCAGCAGGATCCATTTCGGTAGATTGGTCATTTCTGCATTTCCTCCATCTGTTGAAAATCCGGACACCGCCGTCTTGCGGGCCAAACGAGCACGGTACCGACCGCCCGGCACACCGGTCAGTGGTTGTGTCCCCGGCCGGTGGGCTTGCGCACCTGCATTTCCAGAGCGGTCCGGTGAAGGTCGGGCACCTCGCCCGGGTTCAGACGCTCCGACGCAAAGCGCTGCGGCTCGGGGAGTTCACCCGTCCATTCATAGGCCTGGGTGCCGGGGGGCTGCTCGTACCAGCCCGGGTCGGAATAATCCCCCGGCCGCTGTTCAGCCCGGACCTTGAGCAGCGTGAACATGCCGCCCATGCCGATCGGGCCGTGGGGTCCGTGTCCGGCCATCATCGCCAGCGTCTCTTCAGGCAGCATCATCGGCATGTCCTTCATGTCGTTCATGCCGCGTTCGCCCATCACCATGTAGTCCGGCACCAGCCGCTGTATCCGCCCGACCAGACCGCGGTGATCGACCCCGATCATCGTCGGCACATCGTGGCCCATCGGGTTCATCGCATGGTGGCTTTTGTGACAGTGAAAGGCCCAGTCACCCTCGGAATCGGCAACGAACTCGAGCTGGCGCATCTGCCCGACCGCGATGTCCGAGGTGACCTCGGGCCAGCGTGAACCCGGCGGCGTCGGTCCGCCGTCGGTTCCGGTCACCTCGAATTCGTGCCCGTGCAGGTGGATCGGGTGGTTGGTCATGGTCAGGTTGCCAATCCGGATCCGGACACGATCGCCAAGTCGCACGTTCATCGAGTCGATGCCCGGGAAGGCCCGGCTGTTGAAGTTCCACAGGTTGAAATCCAGCATCTCGTTGACCCGGGGGACCACGCTGCCGGGATCGATGTCGTAGGCGTTCAGCAGGAAGCAGAAGTCGCGGTCCACGTCCTCGATCCAGTCGTGCTTCTGACGGGGATGGGTGACCCAGAAACCCATCATGCCCATCGCCATCTGCACCATCTCGTCGGCGTGCGGGTGGTACATGAAGGTGCCCGGACGCCTTGCGACGAACTCGTAGACGAAGGTCTTCCCGACCGGAATCGCTTTCTGGTTCACACCGGCCACCCCGTCCATCCCATTTGGCAGGCGCTGGCCGTGCCAATGGATCGTCGTGGGCTCGGGAAGCCGGTTGGTCACGAACAGGCGGACGCGGTCTCCTTCCACCACTTCGATGGTCGGACCCGGGCTCTGCCCGTTGTAGCCCCAGAGTCGGGCCATCATCCCGGGCGCGATCTCGCGTTCCACCGGTTCCGCGACCAGGTGAAATTCCTTTACACCGTTGTTCATGCGCCAGGGCGCTGTCCAGCCATTGAGGGTGACCACCGGGTTGTAGGGCTGACCCTTTTCCGGCGAGCGCGGCGGTGCGGTCTCCGCGGAGGTGCGGATCTCGGGTTCCGGCAGGGCCGCGAGCGCCACCTTGCTCACACTCGCGGCTGCCACCGCGCCCAGCGCCGCCCCGCTGATGAATTCACGTCGGTTCATGGTTTCAGTGTCCTCCTGCGTTGGCTCTGCCCGCGGCGCGGATGCTGCCCGCGTCCGGCCCGGCGTAGTCGGCGCCTGCCAGCACGGCCTGCAGGTTGGCATGTGCCAGCCAGAAGTCTCCCAGCGCCTGGACCGCGGCACCGCTGCGTTCCACGCGATCGCGGGCACTCGCGAGCAGATCCCAGGTGCTGTCGAGCATGCCGTTGTAACGCAGCAGGGTCTCTTCCTGGATGTCCTCGCCAAGCCGCCGGTTCTCTTCGGCGCGGCGCGCAACGTCGTACGCGACCTGGTACTGGTGGTAGGCCTCGCGAACCTGCGAACGGATGGTCACTGCGAGCGCCGCAGCCTCTGCCGCGGTGCTCGCGGCCTTTTCCGCATCGTGCCCGCGGGGCAGCCGCCGCCTCTCGAGTACCGGCGCTCCAGTGATCGGGTTGGCCAACGGATCCCCGTTTTCGTTTCCGGTCGCGAACGCGCGTGAAAGCGCATCTTCCGCGGCTTCGTTCCACATTGAAACGCTGCGGGAACCGACAGCGCGCTGCGACCGCTCCGCCTCGATCGCCGCCAGCCGCAGTCCTGGGTGTGCACGCAGGGCCCGGGCTTCCAGCCCTTCGCCGCTCAACGGCTGCGCGGGCAACGGCGGGAGCTCGTCGGGCAGCGCGAAATCCAGCCCGTCGCCCCAGAGCCCCAGCTTGCGGGCCAGTGCCTCGCGGGCACTCATCGCCTGCTGCCGGGCCTGGGCCAGCTGGATTCCGGCGTCGGAAAGGCCGAGCTGCTCACGCAGCAGACGATCCTGTCCCCAGTTCCCCACCCGGGTCATGCGGGCCGCGAGTTCTGCGGCAATCTCCGTCGCCTCGAAGGCCTCCACGGTTCGGCGCAGACCCTGCGCGGCCGCCACGGCCTGGATCCAGGTCCGTTGCACGTCGCGGGCGAAGGCAATTGCCGCGATGTCGGCCCGGGCCCGCGTCAGCGGATTCATGTCATCCTTGGCGAACAGGTCCGGGCGGTTACCGAGCGCGACATGGACCGCTGCCGACATCGCAAGCGGCTCACCTTCGGGCAGTGGCTCCGCCAGCGACGGCGGCGGGTTCTCCGCCTCCCAGCGAAGGATATCGATGTGGCCGCGGGTGAACGCGCCCACCGTTTCATTGGCGGTGCGCCAGTCCTCCTCCGCCATCGCCGCCTCCGGGATCAACGGGGCGGGCAGGGTTTGCACCCTGGGAGCGGAAACCTCCGCGTCGGCGTCGTGAGGCTGGCTACCCGTCGCGAGCCCCGGGGCGGCCCCCGTGGCAAGCAGCAGCATCGGAATCACAAGTCGTCGCATCTGTGCAGTGCTCCTGTTCATCTCGGGTCTGTATCCGTAACGATTCCTGCGGGGATCGGCACAGGCCCGTGTCCCACGGTTGCACCCGTGCAGGCATCAGCCTCTCGCGGGCTGTCCGGCAACGGGCGCATCCGGTATGGGAGCGTCATCGTCAGTATCTCCGGTTTTTTTACAGAGCGACCTCGCCGAGGAATCGCCCGGAATGCTGCGATGCCGGTACGGGGCGAGCGACGACATGATGCACAACCGAACCGGACGGGAACCTGACCGGCCGATTACGGTTTTGTCATCTTGCGACTCACCCCCGGAACTGGTGGCAGAATGTCCTGAACACGTCGTGGAGCCATCGGGCATCAGTCACCTGCCAGCCAGATGAAGATTCTGATCGTCGAGGACGAACCCAAGACCGGCGCATACCTCCGCCAGGGCCTGAGTGAGGCCGGCTTCGTGGTCGATCTTGCGCGCGATGGGCTGGACGGCCTCCACCTCGCGACCACCTCGGATTACGACCTGCTGGTACTGGACGTGATGCTGCCGCGCATGGACGGATGGACGTTCCTGCAGGCGTTGCGGGCATCCGGCCACCAGATGCCGGTGCTCTTCCTGACCGCACGGGATCAGGTCGAGGACCGCGTAAGGGGACTGGAACTGGGCGCGGACGACTATCTCGTGAAGCCCTTCGCCTTTGCCGAGCTCCTTGCCCGCGTGCGGATTCTGCTGCGGCGCGGGCGCAGCAAGGAGGCGGAGATCCTGACCGCGGGCGATCTCGAGGTCGACCTGCTGCGCCGGCGGGTGCGGCGCGCCGGAATCCGCATCGAGCTCACCGCC
>PWRV01000306.1 GCA_003563455.1 Thioalkalivibrio sp. | reverse complement strand
GGTTTCCGCATTGTTGTGTGCGATCAACCGTGCATTTCTGTGATAAGGAAGGAGAAAATCCCCTGATGAACGACCCTCAAGCAGTCTCGCCGCGGCGCCGTCTGCAGGAACTGCTGGCGATTCCGGATAGCAAGCGCAGCGAAGAGGAGTGGGACGAACTCATCGAGCTGGAGATTTCGCTGGCTTCGGTGAATCAGCTCGGCGAACCGGAAAAGCGCAATCGTCCCAACGGTGGCTCCGCCCCTTCCGGAGAGGGCCGTTCCGGGGGGCGCGGCCCGAGGGGGCGCAAGGGTGCGGCGCGCCCCCAGCGCCGTCAGCCGCGGGCTGCCGGCAACTGACTTCCGGCAACACCCTGCATCGCCGGCCGACGATCGGCACGGCACCCGTCATTCCCCTGCATCCCCGCCGACCGTGTGCGCGCCCGGCGGCGCGTAATGGCGTGATCCTGGCTACAGCCACGCCCTGAGGCCGTCACCGGCTGCACGATGTGCGCAGGTCTGTGCCCGGTTCCAGCGCCCGGTCTGGTATCGTTCCGACGTACTCCGGCGAGGGTTGGTGATGGCGGCAGAGCAGGTCCTGCAACCCGGTTTCATGGTCGTGCACGGAAACCGCATGCAGGACCTGCGTGCGCTGGCCATCGAGTGGATGCGCCGTCATCCCCTCGATCCCCTCGAGAACGAGACGATCCTGGTCCAGAGCAACGGTATCGCGCAGTGGCTGAAGCTGGCGCTCGCCCGGGACCCGGATGGCGAGGATTCCGGCTGCGGCATCGCCGCCGCGCTGCAGGTGGAACTCCCGGCACGCTTCCTCTGGTCGGCCTACCGGGCGGTGCTCGGACCGGACGCGGTGCCGGCCGACTCGCCCTTTGCCAAGGCCCCGCTGAGCTGGCGCCTGATGCGCCTGCTCCCCGAATCGCTGGATCGGCCGGAATTCGCCCCGCTGGAGCGCTTCCTGGGGTCGGACGAAGACCTGAGCAAGCGCTGGCAGCTGGCGCGCCAGCTGGCCGACCTGTTCGACCAGTACCAGGTGTATCGCGCGGACTGGCTGGCCGACTGGGCCGCGGAGCGTGACCAGTTACGCGACGCTCGCGGGGCGATTGCTGCGATGGATCCCGGTCAGCGCTGGCAGGCATCGCTGTGGCGCATGATCCGCGCGGACATGGACCCGGAGCAGCGGGAGCAGAGCCGGGCCGCGGTGCACCACCGGTTCATGGAACGGGTCCGGAGCCTGGAGCGGCGGCCGGCGGGCCTCCCGCGCCGCATTGTCGTCTTCGGCATCTCGTCGCTGCCGTCCCAGAGCCTCGACGCGCTGGAGGGGCTTGCGCGCCTGAGCCAGGTGCTGCTGTGCGTCCACAATCCCTGCGAGTATTTCTGGGCCGACATCGTTGCCGACCGGGATCTGCTGCGTGCCGCGCGCCGTCGCCAGGCACGGCGGCCCGGCATGCCCGCGGAGCTCACCGACCCCGAGCGGTACCAGCACGCGAATCCGCTGCTCGCGGCCTGGGGCAAGCAGGGCCGGGACTACATCCGGCTGCTGGACGAGCACGATGATCCCGAGCGCTACCGGGCGCTGCTGGAAGCGCTCCCGTGGCAGCGCATCGACCTCTTCGAGCCCCAGCCGGACGGCAGTCTGCTGGGACAGATCCAGGATGACATCCGTGCACTGCGCCCGCTCCACGAGACCCGGGATCGCTGGCCCCCGGTCGCCACGACAACGGACCTGTCCCTGCGCTTTCACGTGGCGCACAGCCCGCAGCGGGAAGTGGAGGTGCTGCACGACGAACTGCTGGATCGCTTCCAGCGGGATCCCGGACTCCGTCCGCGCGACGTGATCGTGATGGTGCCGGATGTCGAGGCCTACGCGCCGCACGTCCAGGCGGTGTTCGGGCAACTCGATGTCGCTGATCCGCGCTTCATCCCCTTCACGCTGTCAGACCGCAGCCGGCGCCGGCAGGAGCCCCTGCTGGCGGCGCTGGAGGGCCTGCTCGACCTGCCGGAATCCCGCTTCGCGGTCAGCGACCTGCTCGATCTGCTGGAGGTCCCCGCCGTTCGGCGCCGGTTCGGCATCGCCGGCGACCGTCTGCACCAGCTGCACGCCTGGATCGAGGGCTCCGGGATCCGCTGGGGACTCGACGCCGGGCAGCGCGCGACGCTCGGCCTTCCGGAAGGCCTCGAGCAGAACACCTGGCGCTTCGGACTGCGCCGGATGCTGCTCGGATACGCGGTGGCCGGCCCGGGGGGGCGGCCGGCCCCGTGGGCCGGGATCGAGCCCTTCGACGAGATCGGTGGGCTGGACGCGGCCCTCGCCGGACAGCTCGCCAGGCTGCTCGATGCGCTGGACCAGTGGTGGCAGCGGCTGCGCGAGCCCGTTGCACCCGGGGTGTGGGTGCCGCGGCTGCGGGGTCTGCTGGAGGCCTTCTTCGCCGCCGACGAGGAACGCGAGCAGTGGCTGCTGAGCGAGCTCCACGACGCCCTTGAGGACTGGGAGACCGACTGTGCCGCCGCGCGTCTGGAGGAACCCCTGCCGCTGACCGTAGTGCGCGAGAGCTGGCTGGAGGCGGTGGATCAGCCCGCACTCACGCAGCGCTTTCTCGGGGGCGCGGTCAACTTCTGCACCCTGCTGCCGATGCGTGCGATTCCCTTTCGCGTGGTCTGCCTGCTCGGGATGAACGACGGCGACTATCCGCGTGCGCCGGTGGCGATGGACTTCGACCTGATGGCGCGGGACTACCGCCCGGGCGATCGCTCCCGGCGCGAGGACGATCGCTACCTGTTCCTGGAGGCCCTGCTGTCGGCCCGCGAGCAGCTCTACGTTAGCTGGGTGGGGCGCAGCGTGCGCGACAACGCCGAGCGACCGCCGTCGGTGCTGGTCAATCAGTTGCGTGACCACATCGCCGCCGGCTGGCAACTCGAGGGCGCCGATGGCGAGTCGCTGCTGCACGCGCTGACCGTGTTGCACCCGCTGCAGCCCTTCAGCCGCGCCAATTTCCCCGCGGAAGGGACCGGTCCGCTGTTCACCTATGCCCGGGAATGGGCCGGATACCATCACCAGCCGCCGCCCGATCAGTACGAGCCCGGGCCGCTGCCCGAGCGCGAGTCCGACCGTGAGTCCGAGTCCCCGCTCCGTCCGGAGGACCTCGGCGGCTTCCTCCGGAATCCCGTGCAGTCCTTCTTCAACCGTCGTCTCGGCGTGCACTTCGATGAGGATGTCCCGGCGCCGATGGACCAGGAGCCCTTCGCGCTGGACGGCCTCGCACAGTGGCAACTGCGCGAGGCAATGGTCGCCGCGGCACTGGAGCCCGGCGGGGACCCGGACCACTGGCCGCTGCGGATGGACGCGGCGCTGGCGGGCCTGCAGCGGGCCGGGCGTCTGCCGCTTGCCGCGGTGGGCACCGCCGAGGCTGACGGGCTGCGTAACGAGGTCGCCGGACTGCTGGAGCGCTATCGTGGGCTGGCGGCCGAATACCCGTGGCCCCTCGACGGGAGCGAACCGCTGCGTTTCGAACATGAGGGAATCGCGATCGAGGGCGAGCTGGCTGGACTGCGCCGCGACGGCAACGGTTTGCGGTGCCTGCTGCTGCCGCGTCCCGGGAACGTGACCGCGGGCCGCAAGGCCGTGCCGCGCCACGACGTGCTCGTGTACCCCTGGGTGGTGCATCTGATGGCGAATGCCCACGGGCTGAATCTCGCCACCTGGGTCGTCGGTACCGATGCGGCGCTGTTCCTCCCGCCGATGCCGGATGATCGCTGCGCCGCAATCCTGCGTGAACTCGTGCTGGGCTGGCGTGAGGGGCAGTGCCGACCCGCACCGGTGGCCCTGCACGCCGCGTTCGCCTGGCTGCAGGCGGAGGCCGAGGGCCGCGACCCCCACGCGGATGCGCTCAGGGCCTACGAGGGCAGCGAACACCAGGCAGGGGACCTGCAGCGCAGTCCCTACCATCGCCGGATCTATCCCGATCCCGTATCCCTTCTGCAGGATCCCGGTTTCCGGCGCTCGACCGATGTCCTGTACCGGCCCCTGTTCGACGCGGTCAGGGAGGGCGGGGCATGAACCGACCGGCGGGCAATGCGCAGACGCTCGAGGATCCCGCAGCGCTTCCGCTCTACGGCAGCCGGCTGATCGAGGCGAGCGCCGGCACGGGAAAGACCTGGACGATCGCCGCGTTGTACCTGCGGCTGGTGCTGGGTCACGGTGGTGAGCGGGCCTTTCGGGAGCCGCTGCTGCCGCCGCAGATCCTGGTGGTCACCTTCACCGACGCAGCGACCCGGGAACTGCGGGGCCGCATTCACGCGCGCC
>PWRV01000161.1 GCA_003563455.1 Thioalkalivibrio sp. | reverse complement strand
GTCTTCCGCTTCGAGGGCGGGATCCAGGCCTTCGTCAGCCACCTCAACCAGAAAAAGACCGCGCTCCACCCGACCGTGATCTACGCGAACCAGATTCGCGGGGAGCATAGCGTCGAGGTGGCGCTGCAATGGAACGACTCCTATCAGGAGAACCTGTTCTGTTACACCAACAACATTCCGCAGCGCGACGGCGGCACGCACCTGGCCGGGTTCCGCGCGGCCCTGACCCGGACCATGAACCAGTATCTCGAGCGCGAGGGCCTGCTGAAACGTGCCAAGATCAACACCTCGGGCGACGACATGCGGGAGGGCCTCACGGCGGTACTGTCGGTCAAGATTCCCGACCCCAAGTTCTCGTCGCAGACCAAGGACAAGCTGGTTTCGTCCGAAGTCAAACCGATCGTTGAAAGTGTCCTCGGGGAGGTCCTGAGCGACTTCCTGCTCGAAAATCCGGTCGAGGCAAAGGCCATCACCGGAAAGGTGATCGACGCCGCGCGTGCCCGCGAGGCGGCTCGCCGGGCTCGCGAGGTGACGCGGCGCAAGGGTGCCCTCGACATCGCAGGACTGCCGGGCAAGCTCGCCGACTGCCAGGAAAAGGACCCGTCCCAATCGGAACTCTTCCTCGTCGAGGGCGACTCCGCCGGTGGATCCGCGAAACAGGGTCGTGACCGGCACTTTCAGGCGATCCTGCCGCTCAAGGGCAAGATCCTGAATGTCGAGCGCGCGCGATTCGACCGGATGCTCGGCTCCGCAGAAGTCGGCACGCTGATTACCGCGCTGGGCTGCGGGATCGGCAAGGACGAGTACGACATCAACCGCCTGCGCTACCACCGCATCATCATCATGACGGATGCCGACGTCGACGGCTCGCACATCCGCACGCTGCTGCTGACTTTTTTCTTCCGGCAGATGCGCGAGTTGATCGAAAACGGCTATGTCTACATCGCGCAGCCGCCGCTGTACAAGATCAAGCGGGGCAAGCGCGAGCAATACGTGCGCGACGAAGCCGAGATGCAGGAGATCAACCTGTCCCTTGCCCTCGACGGCGCTACGCTCCACGTGTCGCCGGATGCACCACCCATCGCGCCCGAGGCCTTCGAGAAGCTGGTGAAGGACTACCAGAGGGCGCACCGCGCCATCGACCGCCTCGGCCGCCTGTACGACGATCGCATTTTGCGCTCGATGTTCGAGGCGGAGCCGATGCCGGAACCGCACAGCGTCCGCAACCCCGAGGTGCAGGCCTGGTTCGGCCGGCTCCTCGACGAACTCTCGAGTGACCGTGCGGGCGCGACCCGCTACAGCCTGGGTCCGCTCACCGAGGTGGACGGACAGGCCCAGCTCAGTCTGGACCGCATCGAACACGGAGCGGCGTTTTCTCAGTTGATCAACGACGAAATCCTGGACTCGCGAGATTTCCGCGCGCTGCTAAAGCTGAGCGCGACCATTCACGGTCTGCTCGAACCTGGCGCCTACATTCAGCGCGGCGAACGCCGGCACGTGATCGAGTCCTTCGCCGACGCGATGGCTTGGCTGTTGCAGGAGGGCCGTCGCGGTATCTCCGTGCAGCGCTACAAGGGTCTCGGCGAGATGAACCCGGACCAACTCTGGGAGACGACGATGAACCCCGAGTCGCGGCGTCTGCTGCAGGTGCGCATCGAGGACGCGATCCTGGCAGACGAGATCTTCACCACATTGATGGGCGATCAGGTCGAGCCGCGGCGAGAATTCATCGAGGCACGCGCACTGAGTGCCGAGAATGTGGATGTCTGAACGATGAAGGGGTCCCCAGTGCGCCCTGCGGAATATTCGGTCACGCTGGAGCACAGCCCAAAGCGTCGGAGCGAGGCGGGCAAGTCGACGAATCGCCATCCTGTTTCCAAACTGCGAACGCATTACCGGGGTCTCTGGCGCAGCCATCCGACACGAAACGTCCGGCACGGCCCATTCGACTCGAACGGCGCCGGCGCCATTTCGTTGGCCGCGACAGCGCCGACCTGACCACCGTACCGCGGAGATACGCGCACCATGGGCCTCGGAAGCATCGTCCTTCTCGTGATCCTGCTCGTTGCGGCGCTTTACAGCGTCGTGATCTACAACGCGCTGGTCGCCGTCAAGCACGCAGTAGCCCAGTCCTGGGCGAACATCGACGTGCTCCTGAAACAGCGCAACGACGAATTGCCGAAGCTCGTGTCCGTGGCTCGGGAATACATGACCTACGAGCAACAGACCCTGGACCGGGTGACGCAGGCGCGGACGCGGGCCGAGACGGCACAGCGCTCCGGCGACATGGCCGCACTCGGCGCCGCGGAAGGCGAGTTGCGTCTGGGACTCGGTCAGCTTTTCGCGGTCGCCGAGGCCTATCCGGAGTTGCGCGCCAACGAGGTCTTCAACCAGTTGGCCCGCCGGATTTCCGGCCTGGAGTCCGCGATCGCCGACCGGCGCGAGTTCTACAATGCCGCGGTGAACCGGAACAACGTGCGCATCGAACAGTTCCCGGACATCCTTGTCGCCCGCGCGCTCGGTTTCAAATCCTTCGACCTGCTGGAATTCGACGCGACGGAGCTGCAGGACGTCGATGTCGGCGCCCTTTTCCGTTCCTGATTTCGCGCGGAAGGAGCCGCCAGGGAATGGCATCGACATCCCTCAACCCGTCGAATCGTCACCAAGGCGGCATTCAAAACGCCAATGAGACGTATTCAGGATTGATCCCTTCCGGTTTCTCCGCACTTCGTCCCGGGGCCATGCCTGCCACCGGGCCCACAGACGTAGCGTGACCTCGACGATGCTTACGGATTGGGAACACTGGCTGCAGGCGGCGGACGCCGCCGAGTTCGCGTTCGTGGCAGGCGGGCTTCTGCTCCTCGCCGGAGGCAGTCTTTACGGCTTTTTGCGCTACGGTCGGCTCTTGCGGCTGGTTGCCGACATCCCCACCGCCCGGATCCGGTCCGCGCCGCAGGGCCTGGTGCAGCTGGAAGGCGCCGCCGAATGGCTCCCCGGTCCGGAGATCGTCGCTCCGCTGTCCGGTCTGCCCTGTGTCTGGTACCGCTACCGCATCGACGAGAAGCGCAGGTCCGGTGGCCGCAACCAGCGTCGCGTGACCGTGGCCCAGGGGACCTCCGACGACCTCTTTCTGCTGCGGGACGAGACCGGGGAATGCGTGGTGGATCCTGACGGGGCAATGGTCATCCGTCCCGAACGCGACGTCTGGTACAGTGCCTCGCGCGCCCTCGCCAGCGGTCCCGGCGGCGGTTCCCGCTGGGGTGGTGGCCGCTACCGGCACACCGAGGAGCGCCTGCACGCCCACCAGCCGCTGCTGGTGGTCGGGGAGTTCGCGACGCGCCGGCACGAGGGCGCCGACCGGAACGAGCGCATGCGCGACCTGCTCGGCCGCTGGAAGAACGACCCGACGATCATCGAACGCTACGACTCCAGCGGGGATGGCCGCCTCTCCCTGCAGGACTGGGAACGGGTGCGGGAGGCCGCCCGCACCGAGGTTGAGCGCGAGATGGCGCGGGAGGAGACCCCTGACGCGGTCCACGTGCTGCGCCGTGGGGGACCCGGCACTCAGCGTGTCCTCCTGCTGTCTACCCTTGGCGAGGCCCAGCTTCTATTCCGCCAGCGCCTGCGGGCGTATGGTTCCGGGCTGGTATTCGTCGCCGCGGCAAGCCTGCTTCTGTGGGCGCTGACCGTGCGTTTCTGAACCCCTTTCGTGATGGGAGTGCCCGTGTCCAATCCGCTGCTAGCCACCGATAACCTGCCCGCCTTTCGTGCCATCCGTCCCGAGCACGTCGAGCCTGCGATCGACACCGTGCTCGCCGAGAACCGGACAGCAATCGCCGAGGTCCTCGCGTCGCTGCCCGACAACCCCGGCTGGGACGATCTCGTCGTGCCGCTCGAGCGGCTGGATACACGGCTGGACGACGTCTGGTCGCCGGTCCGCCACCTGAACTCGGTGATGAACACCGAGGCCCTGCGCGCCGCCTACAACGCCTGTCTGCCCAAGCTCTCCGAATATGCGAGCGAGATGTCGCAGAATGCGGCGCTGTTCGAGGCCTTCGACCGCCTTGCCCGGTCTCCCGGCTTCCCCGATGAACCGGCCGACCGGCGCAAGCTGGTGCAGGATGCGCTGCGCGATTTTCATCTCAGCGGCGTCGATCTGCCGGAGGAGCGCAAGGCGCGCGTGCGCGAGATCAACTCCCGCCTCTCGGCGCTCACCGCCCGCTACGAGGAGAACGTGCTCGACGCAACCCAGGGCTGGACGCTGCACCTGAAGGACGACACGCGTCTGACCGGTGTGCCACCCTCCGC
>PWRV01000073.1 GCA_003563455.1 Thioalkalivibrio sp. | reverse complement strand
CTGCGGCTCAGAGCAGCACCATGTTGTCGCGGTGGATCAGCTCCGGCTCGGCGACATAGCCGAGCACGGATTCAATGGCCTCGGCCTTCAGCCCGCGGATCCGCCGCACCTCGTCACTGCCGTAGTTGCAAAGCCCCCGCGCGATCGCCAGGCCGTCGGGGTCTATGCAGGTCACCACTTCCCCACGCCGAAAGCCGCCGTTCACGTCCACCACACCCACCGGCAGCAGGCTGCGCCCGGACTCGCGCAGCACGCGCGCGGCGCCGGCGTCGAGTTCCAGCTCGCCGCGCGAATGCAGCTGGTCTGCAATCCAGCGCTTGCGAGCCGCCATCGGCTCGCGGTCGGGCTTCAGCCAGGTGCCCAGATTCTCGCCGGAGACCGCTCGTGCGATCACATCGTGCTGGCGGCCGTAGGCAATCACGGTATGCGTCCCGGAGCGGGCCGCGCGCTCGGCAGCAAACAGCTTGGTGGCCATCCCGCCGCGACCCACCCGCCCGAAGCGCGCCGAAACGTAGCCGTGCAGTGCCGGATCGGAGGCTTTCGCTTCGGAAATCAGGCGCCCGTCCGGATGGATGCGGGGGTCGCGATCGAAGAGCCCCTCCTGGTCCGTGAGGATCAGCAGCAGGTCAGCCACCACCAGATTCGCGACCAGCGCGGCCAGCGTGTCGTTGTCGCCCAGTCGGATCTCGTCGTTCGACACCGTGTCGTTCTCGTTCACCACCGGGATGGTGCCCAGCGCCAGCAGCGCCTGCATGGTGCTGCGCGCATTCAGGTAGCGCGGGCGGTCGGCGAGATCGTCGTGGGTCAGCAGGATCTGCGCCGCGTGCAGCCCATGGCCCGAAAATTCCCGCTCGTAGGCCTGCACCAACCCCATCTGGCCCACCGCGGCAGCCGCCTGCAGCAGGTGCAGCGCACGCGGGCGATCCTGCATTCGCAGGCGGTGCATACCTTCGGCGACGGCGCCGCTGGAGACCAGCACGACCTCGGTGCCGCGCTGGCGCAGCTCGGCAATTTCGCGCGCCCAGCCGGTTAGTGCCGGACGATCCAGACCGGTCCCCTCCGCGGTGATCAGCGCGCTGCCGATTTTGATGACGACCCGTCGAGGCCGCGGAAAACCCTTACGCACGGCCCTCGTCCTCGTCCGTCCCACCGCCGCTAGCTGCCTGTACCTCGCGTTCTTCGATATGGCGCATCACCGCCTGTGCGAGCGCATCAACGCCGGCGCCGCTCACAGCGGAAACCGTGAAGATGGGCTGCCCTTCCGGCGACTGGCGCGCGGCCCGCTCGCGCAACGCGACAAGCTCCTCTTCTTCGAGGAGATCCGTCTTGTTCAGCACCAGCCAGCGCGGCAGTCGCGCCAGTTCGACGCTGTAGTGCTCCAGTTCCGCGACCACGGTATCGATCGCGGCGAGCGGGTCGCTGTCGGGATCCGGCGGCGCGACATCGACCAGGTGGAGTAGCAGCCGGGTGCGCGCGAGATGCTTCAGGAAGCGGATTCCGAGGCCGGCGCCTTCGGACGCGCCCTCGATCAGGCCGGGGATGTCGGCCATCACGAAGCTCTGATTCGGCCCTACCCGCACCACGCCGAGCTGGGGGTGCAGCGTGGTGAACGGATAGTCGGCGACCTTGGGTTCGGCGGCGGAAACCTGCCGCAGCAGGGTCGACTTGCCGGCATTCGGCAGGCCCAGCAGGCCCACGTCGGCCAGCACCTTCAGTTCGAGCTTCAGTCTCCGCAGGTCACCGGGCGTGCCGGGCTTGCTCTCGCGCGGCGCGCGGTTGGTCGAGCTCTTGTAGCGGGTGTTGCCAAGGCCGTGGAAGCCACCCTGCGCCACCAGCAACCGCTGCCCCCCGCGGATCACGTCCCCGATCAGCTCTCCGGTGTCCGCTTCGAAGACCTGTGTACCCACCGGCACCGGAACGTCGAGATCGGAACCCGACCGCCCGGTACGATTCCGGCCCTGCCCGTTCTCACCGCGCTGCGCCTCGAAGCGGCGCTGGAAGCGGAAGTCCGCAAGAGTATTCAGTCCCTCGTCACCGACCAGCCAGACGCTGCCGCCGTCACCGCCGTCGCCTCCGTCGGGGCCGCCAAAGGGGATGAATTTCTCGCGACGGAAACTGACGCAGCCATTGCCGCCATCGCCGGCCTTGACCGTGATCGTCGCCTCGTCGATGAACTTCATGATCGTCCCTCTGCCTGGCTGGCCCCAACCAAAAAAGCCCCGACGATCGGGGCTTTTCGGAACCGTATTGCCGGTGCGCCGGTTACAGGGGCTGCACGCTCACAAAACGGCGGTTGCGCGGGCCGCCGGTCCTGAACACCACCTCGCCGTCCGCCTTGGCGAACAGAGTGTAATCCTTGCCGCAGCCGACGTTCTCACCGGGGTGGTACTGGGTACCGCGCTGGCGCACCAGGATGCTGCCCGCGAGGACCTTCTGCCCGCCAAAGCGCTTCACGCCAAGGCGCTTGCTCTCGGAATCGCGGCCGTTGCGTGTGCTGCCGCCTGCCTTCTTGTGTGCCATTTTCTCTCTCCTTACCCGGCGATGCCCGTGATGCGCACGGCCGTGTAGTACTGGCGGTGGCCCATCTGCTTGCGATGGTGCTTGCGCCGACGGAACTTGATGATGCGGATCTTGTCTCCGCGCCCGTGGGATTCCACGGTGGCCGTTACCTTGCCGCCCTCCACGAGCGGAGCGCCCACGCGAACGTCGTCACCGTCACCCACCAGCAGAACCTGATCGAAATCAACGTCCGACCCAACCTCCGCCTCGAGTTTCTCGACCCGAAGAAGGTCGCCTTCGGCCACCCGGTACTGTTTTCCACCCGTTGCGATGATCGCGTACATGATCCTTCTGACTCCGTTGGCGCAGTGACACTCGCGAAAGGGCGGGAATACTAGCAACGGATCCCCGTCCGGTCAACGTGCGAGGGCGCCCACCGAAACCGCAGCATGGCAAGGCGCACGCCTGCCGGGGGCACACCTGCCCGGGGCCCGCCACGCGGCGTTTCTTGACACCCCACCCGCCCGTTTCTAGCATGCTCACGCCCACCTCTCGGCATTCGGCCTGCGAGCATGCCCATTAACGTGACAATCGCGCCTGGCGCGCTCGAATGCCCGTTAGCCTGTTCCATGGAGTCCAGCGAGGAGAGCAACTGGCCAGGGCGCGTCGCGGCGACCCGGCGGCCGTGCGGGCGGTTTGCGTCATCATGATCACCGACACGATCCGAAGCCTGGCTGAAGAGGACATGCGGGCCGTCGATGCCTGCATACGCGATCGGCTGTCTTCGCCAGTCGTGCTGATCAACCAGCTCAGCGAATACATCGTGCGCAGTGGCGGCAAGCGGCTGCGGCCGATGCTGGCGGTGCTGACTGCGCGCGCCTGCGGCTATCGGGGCGACGATCACATCACCCTGGCCGCCGTGGTCGAGTTCATCCACACTGCGACCCTGCTGCACGACGACGTGGTCGACGCCTCCGAGCTGCGCCGGGGGCAGGAGACCGCGAATCAGCTGTTCGGCAACGAGGCGGCGGTACTGGTGGGCGATTTCCTGTACTCCCGCGCCTTTGAAATGATGGTCGATGTCGGCTCGATGCGGGTGATGGAGATCCTGGCGCACGCGACGAACGTGATCGCCGAGGGTGAAGTGATGCAGCTGATGAACTGCCACGATCCCGACGTGGACGAGACGCGCTACATGGAGGTCATCCGCTCGAAGACGGCCAAGCTCTTCGAGGCGGCCTGCCAGCTCGGGGCCATCCTGGCCCGGAGGCCCGCAGACGAGGAACTCGCGCTGGCGCGCTACGGCATGCACCTCGGCACGGCCTTCCAGCTGATCGACGACGTCCTTGACTACTCCTCGAGCAGCGACACGACCGGCAAGCGCATGGGCGACGACCTCGCCGAAGGCAAGCCGACGCTGCCGCTGATCTACGCGATGCAGAAGGGAGACGCCGAGGAGCAGGACCTGATCCGAAAGGCGATCGAATCCGGCGGTCGCGACGCCGTCGACGCGGTGCTGGGCGTAATCCGGCGCACCCGGGCCCTCGAACATGCACGCAAGCAGGCCGAAGAGGAAGCCCGGCTGGCGATCGCTTCCGTCGAATGCCTGCCTCCCTCGGCGCACCGTGACGCCCTGACCGAACTCGCCCGCTTCGCCGTCGAACGCGAGTACTGACCCCCCTTCCCCATGGCCCGCCGAGCCGTGGACAGACCGGCCCTTTCAATGCACAATACGGAGCTCGGTGCGGAGTGTAGCTCAGCTTGGTAGAGCACTGCCTTCGGGAGGCAGGGGTCGAAGGTTCGAATCCTTTCACTCCGACCAACTACATCAAGGGCTT
>PWRV01000202.1 GCA_003563455.1 Thioalkalivibrio sp. | reverse complement strand
TCCGGATCCTCGCGCGGCAGCAGCCGCTGCCCCCGCTCGACCTGGATCACCTGGGCGCCGAGGCGCTGGAAGGTCTGGCTCAGCTCACAGCCAATCGGGCCGCCCCCGAGCACCACCAGCCGGCGCGGGCACTCACGCAGGTCCCAGACCGTGTCGGAGGTCAGGAAACCGGCTTCCCGGAGTCCGGGGATCGGCGGCACGAAGGGCCTGGCGCCGGTGGCCAGCACGATCGAGCGCGTGGTCAGGGTTTGCGTCGTGCCATCAGCACCGGTGATCTCGACGGACCAGGGTGACACCAGCCGGGCCTCGCCCTCCAGCACCTCCACGCCCAGACCCTCGTAGCGCTCGCGCGAGTCGTGGGGCGCGATCTGCGCGATCACCCGCCGCACGCGCTCCATCGCCTTGCCGAAGTCGAAGTCCGCGTGCGCCGATTCCACCCCGTAGTTCCGCGCGTGCCGGATGTCCTCGAGCAGGCGCGCGGTCCGGATCAGCGCCTTCGACGGCACACAACCCGTGTTCAGGCAGTCGCCGCCCATGCGATGCCGCTCGATCAGAGTGACCTTCGCGTTCACCGTTGCCGCAATGTAGGAGGACACCAGCCCGGCCGCACCGGCGCCAATGACCACCAGATTGCGGTCGAAGCGGCGCGGGCGTGCCCAGCCCCGATACATGCGACGGCGCCGCACCCATTCCAGCACACGGCGAGCCACGAGCGGGAAGATTCCGAGCAGCACGAAGGAGAGAATCAGGGTTGGCGACAGGATGCCCTCGGGCCCCTCCAGCTGACCCAGCTGCGTGCCGGCGTTCACATACACCGCCGTGCCCGCCAGCATGCCGACCTGCGACACCCAGTAGAAGGTCCAGGTCCGGATCGGGGTCAGTGCCATCACCACATTGATCAGGAAAAACGGGAACAGCGGAACGAGGCGGAGCGCGAACAGGTAGAAAGCGCCCTCCCGCTCGATACCCCGGTTGATCGCGCGCAGCTTGTCGCCGTAGCGCCGCTGAACCGGCTCGCGGGCGATGAAGCGCACGATCAGGAAGGCCAGCGTTGCACCGATGGTGGAGGCAAAGGAAATCAGCAGCAGGCCCCAAGCCAGCCCGAAGACCCCGCCGCCGGCCAGGGTCAGGATCGTCGCGCCCGGCAGCGACAGGGCGGTCACCACGATATAAAGGGCGAAGAACAGCGCGCTGGCCAGGAAGGGCCGGGCGTCGCGGAAGTCCTCGATGTCACCCTGCACGGCCTTCAGCGTGTCGAAGTCCAGGAAACGCCCGAGATCGAAGACAAAGAAGGTCGTGATCGCGATCACGACCACCGTCAGAAGGATCCATCGTGTGCGGTTCATGCGCTCTTTTTCCAGGTTCAAGGTCTACGGGAACCCGTTGCCGGCGGCACCGGGGTACGCGCGATGGCCGCGTTGCTCGAAGGGCGCCATCGGCCACCAGCATAACGGTGACGGATCATATGTCTTATCAGGGTTTCCACGGATTACACACCGGCCTCTCGCAGCGGACCATCAGCCGTGATAGGAAGACCCGAAAAAAACCGGACCCGGAACTCGATCATGAATCACAGATGCATCTCCCGACCCGGCCGGCGAAGGGCCAACCACAGCCCGCGCGCCGCCAGCATGACCATGGTTGCAGTGGCCGTGCTGGTCCTTGCCCCCCGCACCCTGGCGGGGCCGGCCTTCGGGCCCGAGGAGATCATCGGCTGGGAAGCGCACTCCTTCGAGGGAACAACCGAATACCGCCTCGTGCAAACCGACGGGCGGCTGGCCGTAAAGGCCACCTGTACCGAAGAAACGGCCTCGGGTCTGTTCTATCGCCAGGACATCGACCTGACCGAGACGCCGGTCGTCGAGTGGGAATGGCGCGTGGACGAGACGCTGACCGGGATCGACGAAACCACCCGCGACGGCGACGACTACCCTGCCCGCCTGTACCTGGTCGACGAGGCCCGCGTGCTGCGCTGGCGCACCCGTGCCCTGAACTATGTGTGGAGCAGCGCCACCGAGCGCGGACGTGACTGGCCGAACGCCTTTGCCTCCCAGGCCCACATGATTGCCGTGGCCACGGCCAACGACGCCGGGGAAGGCTGGCGCACCGAGCGGCGCAACGTGGTCGAAGACTTTCGGCGCTTTCACGACCGCGAGCCGGAGCGCATCAACGCCGTCGCGGTGATGACCGACTGCGACAATACCGGCCAGGAAACCCGCGCCTGGTACGGCAATATACGGTTCCTGCCGGAGTGACGGCAGGATTTGCGCCAACGCAACCCGGAGCGAACGAAACATGGCACAGACTGAGACCATGCGGCTGCTGGATGACTTCCCCGAGACCCGGCGCGGTCGGCTGAGCACTGTGCAGGCCAACCTCGGCTATGTCTGCAACCAGACGTGTTTTCATTGTCACGTGAACGCAGGTCCCAACCGCAAGGAGGTCATGCAGCGCGAGACCGTCGACGAGATCCTCGCCCTGATCCGCCGCGCGGGGATCGAGACCCTGGACCTCACCGGTGGCGCGCCCGAACTGAACCCGCACTTCCGCTATCTGGTCAGTTCGGCCCGGGCGATGGGCGTCAACGTGCTCGATCGCTGCAACCTTACGATCCTGTCGCAGCCCGGACAGGAGGACCTCGCGGAATTCCTCGCGGCCAACCAGGTGACGGTCATCGCCTCCCTGCCTTGCTACCTGGAGGAAAACGTCGATGCCCAGCGGGGTGACGGGGTGTTCGGGGACAGCCTCGCGGGACTGCGCCGGCTGAATGCGCTGGGCTACGGCCAGCCGGATTCCAGCCTGGAGCTGAACCTCGTCTACAACCCGCAGGGTCCGGAGCTGCCGCCGCCGCAGGACTCCCTGGAATCGGCTTACCACGAGTACCTCGCGCAGCACTACGGGATCGTGTTCAACCGGCTGTTCACCATCGCCAACATGCCGATCAACCGATTCGCCAAAACGCTGGCGCGCAAGGGCGAGTACAACCGCTACATGCAGACGCTTCGTCTTGCTCACCAGGACGCCAACCTCGAACACGTGATGTGTCGTTCACTGGTCTCCGTGGACTGGCAGGGATTCGTGTACGACTGCGATTTCAACCAGATGCTGCACATCCCGCTTGGCGCGGGAGGTCGGCCACGCCAGCACATCAGGGAGATTGATGCCCTGGCGCTGACCGATTCCCCCATTGCCGTCGCCGATCACTGCTATGGGTGCACCGCCGGGCAGGGTTCGAGCTGCGGCGGGGCACTCGACTGACAGCCGCACGCTCAGGCGCAGATGCGCGGGAACCAAAAACGTTACCGCAATAGCTCGCAATCTCCTGGATCGACCTCTATGCTCTTGCAGTCCGCCGACACAAGCGGGCCTTCGCCCTCGACTCCGGGGTGCATTCGGTTGCGCGAACCTGCTACAGGAACCTGCCTCAAGACGTTGAAGATGTACGATTCGTTGCAGAAAATGTTCTCCATAAGCCCCATTCATTCGATTTTTTCGAAAGATTGCTTGCAATCATCAGTGCACTCCCGTAACCTGTGCACATATTAGATATTTCTAATGGATTGACCGGATGAAATCCGCGACGGATAACGTCCGAGTTAACAGCACTGGTTATGAACCGCAGTGTTCCACCCTTGGCGCTGCCCGCGGATTCCGCGGAATCAGAGGGCTTGTTATCCAAACCATAAGGACTTTAAACAATGCGTAATTCCCTCAAGCTTCTCGCCACCGCCGCCCTGATCGGCGCCTTCGCGATCCCGATGCATGCCAGCGCCCAGTGGGGCGGCCCCGGCTACGGTGGCCCCGGCTTTGGCGGCCCCGGTATGGCTGGTCCCGGCTACGGCGGTCCCGGTTACGGTTATGGTGGTCCTGGCTACGGCGGCTACCCGGGTGCCGGCCGCGGCATGGGTGACATGTTCGGCTTTGGCGACATGTTCAGCGACTTCGACATGAGCGCCCGCGGCAGCGGCCGCACCCACGGCTACGGCCGCGGCGCCGGCGACATGTACGGCTACGGCCAGCCCTACGGCTATGGCCCCGGCTACGGCTACGGTGCGCCTTACGGCGGTGCCCCCTACGGTGGCCCGATGATGCCCTACGGCCAGCAGCCGCAGCAGGGTGAAGAAGCCCCGGCCGAGTAAGTTTCTCGGTCTCCAGCTGAAGCTGGACGAGGCCCGGTCCTTCTGGACCGGGCTTTTTTTGTGCCTCTGATCCGGAAAGAACGGCGAAGGAACAGGGATGGGTTGATCGATCTGCCTCCGGGAGGCGCCGCCCGGATCAGCGGGGAATGCCCCAGCTGTGCAGCACGCGATAGGGTCCCGGGTGTCCGCCCTGCCCCGACTCGATCAGCACCATTTCCGC
>PWRV01000220.1 GCA_003563455.1 Thioalkalivibrio sp. | reverse complement strand
TCGGTACCGCGCTGCTCGACCACCGCAAAGCCGTCCCCGATCTCCACGCCCTTCACCGCGTTGATGCTCATCATCGCGCCGGCGATATCGGCGTCGAGGCGGTCGAAGATCGGTTCGCCCCAACCCGGGGGCACCCCGCGGGCCTCGACCTCGATGCGCGCGCCGATGGAATCGCCGGACTTGCGCAGGCGGTCCATGAAGGCCTCGAGCTCGGGCACCCGGTCCGGGTCGGGGGCGAAGAAGGGATTCTGGTTCACGGCATCGGCATCACGGAATTCGACCCGGATCGGCCCGAGCTGGGACAGCCAGCCGTGAATTTCGACGCCATAACGATGCGCGAGATAGCGCTTCGCGATGCCGCCGGCCGCGACCCGCAGCGCGGTCTCGCGCGCCGAGCTGCGCCCGCCGCCGCGATAGTCGCGCAGCCCGTATTTCTGGTGATAGGTGTAATCGGCGTGACCCGGCCGGAAGCGATCCTTGATCTCGCTGTAGTCCTTGGAGCGCTGGTCGACGTTCTCGATCAGCAGACCGATCGGAGCCCCGGTCGTCACACCCTCGAACACACCCGACAGGATCCGGACCTGGTCCGGCTCGCGGCGCTGGGTCGTGTGGCGCGACTGTCCGGGGCGCCTGCGATCGAGATCGCCCTGCAGTTGGGCCTCGGTCAGCGGGAGTCCTGGCGGGCAGCCGTCGACGACCGCCCCCAGCGCCGGGCCGTGGCTTTCCCCGAAGCTTGTGACGACGAAAGACTTTCCGAAGCTGTTTCCTGACATTGCGCTAGTGTAGCCCGAGCGCGGTGTCGCCGGAAACGCCCGCGCGGCCGGTCGGGGTCCCGGCATGGGCGCACATCGGCGTATCATGGGACATTCAGACACTGACCGCGGGCTCCGTCAGCCCCGCCTTATCTGGAGAGGTCATGTCCGGTGCGAAAGGCCATCCCGTGGGATCGACACGCAGCGCACTGCCCGATCCCGATCTGTCGCGGCTGCTGCTGGAGAATCTCGCGACCGGGGTCTTCGGCGTCGACCTGGAAGGACGCTTCACCTTTCTGAACCGGGCCGCCACCCGTCTGTTCGGATTCACGTCGCCCGAATCGGTCCTCGGACGGGACAGCCATTCGCTGACCAGCCACGGCGACGAGGACGGCGTCCGTTACACCGTGATGGATTGCCCGATCCACCGGGCAATGGTCACCGGCAGACCGCTTGAGGTCGGCACGGACACCTTCCGCCGGATCGACGGCAGTCCATTCTTCGCGCGTTACTACGCAACGCCGCTTTTCGACGGCGAGGGGGATGTGCAGGGTGCGGTGGTCGCGATCGAGGACATCACCGAAAACCTGCTCCGCGAACGGACGCTGACCCAGTACAAGGCGGTTTTCGATGCCGCCCGCGATGCGATCCTGCTGCACGACCAGCGCGCGATCATCGACTGCAACCCGGCCAGCGTGGCGCTCTTCGGGGCCCGGTCGCCCGAGGGTTTGATCGGGCGGCACCCGGGCGACTGCTCGCCGGAACTCCAGCCCGATGGCCGGCCTTCCCGGGAAACTGCCGAAACCTACGCCACGCAGGCGCTGACCGAGGGCTCGGTGGCCTACGAATGGCTCTGCAGGGGTCTCGATGGCCGCACCTTTCCGAGCGAGGTCTTGCTGAGCCGCGTGGATCTTCCCGAGGGTCCGTTCCTGCAGGCCGTGGTGCGCGACATCACCGAGCGGCAGAGAGCCGAGCGTGCCCTGCAGCGCAGCCAGGCCGAACTGGCGGCCGCCCAGGAGATGGCGCGACTGGGCAACTGGGTCTGGGAGATCGATTCGGGCCGGCTCTCCTGGTCGGACGAGGTCTTCCGCATCTTCGGACTCGAGCCCGAATCGCGGCCGCCCGATTACGCGGAGTTTCTGCGCTTCCTGCACCCGGAAGACCGCGACCGCTTCGAACGCGCGGTCGCCAAGGCGCTCGACGGTGAGTCGGGGTACGAGCTCGAGTACCGGATCCTGCAGCCTGGCGGCAGCCAGCGCACAGTCCAGGAACGGGGACGGTTGGTCCGCGATGACGGCGCTCGGCCGGTGCGCGTGCGCGGCACGGTTCAGGACATCACCGACCGGCGCCGCCTCGAGGATCAGCTCCGCGACCAGCGGGACCTGGTGGAGACGATACTCGACGGGCTGCCGGCGCTCTTCTTCCTGCTCGACCCCGAAGGCAGGCTCGTGCGCTGGAACCATAACCTGGAAGGCGTGACCGGGATCGGCGAGGCGCAGATCCAGGGTCGGCCGGCGACCGAACTCGCCGACCCACTGGACCGCGAGCGGCTCGGCAGGGCGTTCGCACTGACCCTGCAGGAGGGATCCGCGGAGATCGAGGCGGGGCTGCGTACCCGCGACCGCCGGCTCGTACCCTACCTCTTCACCTGCAACCGGGTTCACCTCGAGGGCGGGACTTTCCTGGCCGGTTTCGGCGTCGACATCTCCGAACGCAAGCGCCTGGAAAAGGAGCTGGCGCGCCAGGCTTCGCACGACCGGCTGACCGGGCTCTACAACCGCTGGAAGTTCGAGGAGGTCCTGGAACTGGAGCTGGAGCGCGCCCGACGCTACGGCACACAGTTCTCGGTGGTGATGTTCGACATCGATCATTTCAAGCGCGTGAATGACGACTTCGGCCACGATATCGGCGATCGCGTGCTGCGGCGGATCGGCGAGCTCGTCAGCCAACAGGTCCGGCGCACGGATATCCTCGCCCGCTGGGGCGGCGAGGAGTTCATGCTGCTGCTCTCGGAGACGGGTCTGGAACAGGCGCTGCAGCTGGCCGAGTCCACCCGCGTCCGGGTCGGGCAGACAGACCTCCCCGAGTGCGGTCGGCTGACCATCAGCCTCGGCGTGACTGAATACCGCCCCGGCGAGACGGTACCGACGATGCTCAAGCGCGTGGATAATGCCCTGTACGCGGCCAAGCAGGGCGGACGCAACCGGACCATCAGCGCCTGACTCCGCGCCGGACGCGTGGCAGACGCAGCCGCCGAAGACCGCTGGACCAACGTGCCCGACCGGCACCCGATACGAAGAGGGAAGCTGATGAATGCAGCCACGCCCAGGAGAGTGACGCCCCAGCAGGCCTTCGACAGCCTGAGCGAACGTCCGCGCGACCTGCTGGTCGACATCCGCTCGACCATGGAATACCTTTTCGTCGGTCACCCGGTCGGTGCGGTGCACATTCCATGGATCGACGAGCCCGACTGGGTGGAGAATCCCCATTTCGTTGCCGAAGTGCGCAAGCTGTTGCTGGGCGGGATCGGCGACACCGGCGAGGACGCACCGGCGGTCTTCCTGATCTGTCGCAGCGGCAAGCGCTCGATTGCAGCGGGTCGGGCCCTGATCGAGGCAGGTATCGACAACGTGTATTCGGTGGACGAGGGCTTCGAGGGCCCGCTGGACCGCGAACACCACCGATCGACCATCTCGGGGTGGCGCTTTCGCGGCCTTCCCTGGGAGCAGTGCTGAGACCGCGGGGCGAGGCCGATCAGGCGGGGAGCTGTTCGCGGGTAAGCAGAAACACCCCCTGGCCGCCGCCGGCAAACTCCAGCCAGACAAACGGCAGCTCCGGAAAAGCGGCCTCCAGCGCCGGCTGGCTGTTGCCGACCTCGACGATCAGAACGCCGTGATCGGTCAGATGCGGGCGAGCCTCCTCCAGGATGCGCCGCACGACGTCCAGGCCGTCGGCGCCGGCGGCAAGACCGAGCGACGGCTCGTGCCGGTACTCGGGTCCCAGTTCCGCCATCTCGCCAGCATCCACGTAGGGCGGATTCGAGACGATCAGATCGAAAGGTGGCGCATCTTCCAGACCGTCGAACACATCGCTTCGGATGATCCGGGTCCGTTCTTCCATTCCATGCGCCCGGGCATTGCGCCGTGCCACGGCGAGGGCTTCCGGCGACACGTCGGCGAGCCAGACCTCCGCCTGCGGAAAGACGCTGCCCGTTGCCAGTCCGATACAGCCGCTCCCCGTGCACAGATCCAGTACGCGGTGCACCGCGTCAGGTTCCACCCACGGGCTGAAGCCTGCGGCGATCAGTTCGGCGATCGGCGAGCGCGGGACCAGGACGCGCTCATCGACGTAGAAGGGCAAGCCCATGAACCACGCCTCCCGGGTGATATAAGCGGCCGGCTTGCGGGTGCTGATCCGCAGCCGCAATGCCGCCTCCACACGGCTGCGCTCCGCCGGCGTCAGCCGGCCGGTCCACCACTCTTCGGGGAGATCGAGCGGCAGCGAGAGGCTGTGCAGCACGAGCCAAGCCGCCTCGTCCAGCGCGTTGTCGGTACCATGGCCGAACTGCAGACCCGCTGCCCGGAACTGACTGGCGCCGAAACGGATGAAGTCGCGGAT
>PWRV01000283.1 GCA_003563455.1 Thioalkalivibrio sp. | reverse complement strand
TCGGCCGAGGTGATCAGCCCGTCGCAGCCCTCCTTCTGGATGCCGGGAAGGCCCATCAGCGCCTTGTCGGTCACGTCCTTGCCGAGGCCGGCCTTGCGGAAGGCCGGGCCGGGCAGTTCCAGCTCCTCGGGTTCGCCCTGGGGGGTGCGGCCGTCGGGGCCGAAGCGGGTGATCCGGAATCGGACCCGCTCGGCGTCGTGGATGCGGCCGAGGTTGTGGTCGAGCCGCTCGACCTGCAGCCAGTCCGCCTGTGGCGTGACCATGCGCCAGGAGGCGAGGTTGTCGAGCGCGGTGCCCCAGAGCACGGCCTTCTTGCCGCCGGCGTTCATCGCGATGTTGCCGCCGATGGTGGAGGCGTCCTGCGAGGTGGGGTCGACCGCGAAGACCAGGCCGTTCTGGCCGGCGAGTTCCGAGACCTGGCGCGTGACCACGCCGGCCTCGACGTGCACCGTGGCGACGTCGCGGTCGACGCCCGGAAGCGGCTTGTGGACCACGTCGCCGATGCCCTCGAGCTTCTCGGTGTTGATCACCGCCGCCCGCGGCGTCAGCGGGACCGCGCTGCCGGTGTAGCCGGTGCCGCCGCCGCGCGGGATCACGGTCAGGCCGAGCTCGATGCAGGCCTCGACCAGCCGGCCCATCTCGGCCTCGGAATCCGGCGTGAGAACGACGAAGGGGAGTTCCACGCGCCAGTCGGTGGCGTCGGTGACGTGCGACACGCGGGCCAGGCCGCCGAACTCGATGTTGTCCTTGTGGGTGAGGCCGGACAGGCGCTTGCGCACCTTCTCGCGCAGCTTCGCGGTATCGCGGAATTCCTGGGCGAAGGCCTGCACCGCCCGTTCGGCCTTCCGTGCGAGTTTCAGCGCCTTGTCGTTGCCGTCGGCGCGCGCGACGATCTGCTCGATGCGGTGCTGCATCGCCTCGACCAGCGCGTCGCGCCGCTTGCGGTGGCCGAGCAGGTCGTCCTGGATGTAGGGGTTGCGGGAGACCACCCACAGATCGCCCAGCACCTCGAAGAGCATGCGCGCGGAGACGCCGGTGCGGCGCTCGCCGCGCAGTTCGTTCAGAAGGTCCCAGGTGTCCGAGCCAAGGAAGCGGATCACGATCTCGCGATCGGAGAAGGAGGTGTAGTTGTAGGGAATCTCGCGAATGCGCTCGGCGGTCATAAGGGGGGGGCCTTGGTGCGAAGTAGGCGTTGCAGGGTAACGGGGGCGGCGCAGGAAAGCACAAACGCCCAGCGTTAGCCTCGGGTTTATGGGGTTGGGATCTTGGCTCCGGGCCCTCACCCCCGGCCCCTCTCCCGCAAGCGGGAGAGGGGAGAACTCCTTCCCCCGCAAGCGGGACAGGGGAGAAGTCCTTCCCCCGCAAGCGGGAGGGGGGAGAAGTCCTCCGGTGCGAGTGGGGAGAACTCCCTCCCCCGCTTGCGGGGGAGGGCTGGGGAGGGGGCCTTACCCCGGCCGCGGGAACGAGATCCGGCTCGAATACGGAAACACGTCTCCATGCACGCCGTTGCGGATGTCCTTCTGCCGGGCCCGCCAGTAGCGGTAGTCGAAGAGTTCCGGGTGGGTCTCGTTCAGTATCTGCCGCACACCCGGATCCTGGCAGAGGAAAGTCGGGAACTCCTCCGGGAAGATGTCGTTCGGCCCGACGGAGAACCAGGGCTCCGCGCTGAGCTCGTCTTCCGGCGTCATTGGTGGCGGGATGCGGCGGAAGTTGCAGTCGGTCAGGTAGGCGATCTCGTCGTAGTCGTAGAAAACGACCTTGCCGAGACAGTTCACCCCGAAGTTCTTGAACAACAGGTCGCCGGGGAAGATGTTTACCGCCATCAACTGCTTGATCGCGAGCCCCCAGTCGCCCAGCGCCATTTGCCGTTCCTCGTCGTCGGCCTCCTCGAGGAACAGGTTCAGCGGCAGCATCCGCCGCTCGATGTACAGGTGCCGGATGACCAGCACGTCGTCGTCGAACTCCAGCAGCGACGGCACCTCCGCCTTCAGCTCGGCGATCATCTCCGGGGGGAAGCGGTCGATCGGAAAGGCAACGTCCGAGAACTCGAGCGTGTCCGCCATCCGCCCGACGCGGTCGTGCAGCTTCACCTGCTGGTAGCGCTGCTTCACGATCTCGTGGGTCACGTCCTTCGGCGGCGGGAACCGGTCCCGGATCACCTTGAAGACGTAGCCGTAGGAAGGCAGGGTGAAGACCAGCATCACCATGCCCGGCGTGCCCTCGGCGATCTTGAACAGGTCGTCGGTCTTCTCGAGGTGGTCGAGGAAGTCGCGGTAGAACTCGTTCTTTGCCTGTTTCTGGAAGCCGATGCTCATGTACAGCTCGGCCAGCGGCTTGTCCGGCATCAGGCTGTGCAGGAAATCGACCGTCGCCGCCGGCACGGGGGTCTTCGCCATGAAGTAGGCGCGCGCGAAGCTGAACACCGCCTCCATCTGGTCGTCGGTGGTCAGCAGCGTATCGGCGTAGATTGCGCCCTGCTCGTTGTTCATCAGCGGGATCACGAAGGGCTGGATCTCCTCGCCCCAGGCCACGCGGCCGATCAGGTAGGCGGCCTTGTTCCGGTAGAACGGCGATTCGAGCATGTCGATGCGCAGTTCCTCCGTCGCGGCCGCGGCCTTCGGTGCGCGCTCGCGGAAGGCATCGGCAATGCGCTCGGCATCGCGGTCGACGTCCTCGTAGGGGATGCTGAAGTAGAACGCGGAAAGGATCTCCCAGATGCAGTGTTCCAGGCCCGCCGCCCGGGGGTGGAAGGACATGTACACGCGGTAGCGGGCGGCCAGCTCCTCGCGATCCACGGTGGACGTCACGAAGATGTTGTCGTTGTGGTAGTACTTGCGCTCGAACAGCTGGCAGAACACCGAGTTGAAGAAGGTCTCGGCCAGTTCCGGTCGGCTGTGGTGGCGCAGCATCTCGGTGTAGATGCGCTTGATCTCCCGCCACAGCGGCTCGTCCAGGCACTTGATTTCGAAGTTGGTGTGCAGCTTCGAGATGGTTTCGCCGACGCGGGCGTCGTAGAAGCTGATCCGCTGTGCCGAGGCCTCGCGCACCGCGTCCCAGTCCGCCCGCTCGAAGCGCTGGCGTGCGTCACTGGTGATCTCGGCGAAGAAGGAATAGTGCCGCTCGAAGCCGGTCAGGATCGCCCGGGCCAGCTGCGCGGCATGCCGCTGGCGCTGAGCGAAGGTCTTCGGATCCGAGAGATCCTCCTCGGGGCAGGTGGCCAGATGCTCTCGGGTTGTTGCCATGGAATCCATGTTTTCGCTTTACGGATGTTCTGATGTAGTCTATTTTGCTGCAACGCACAAGATGCCGCGCCACCAATACCGTTGCCCGGCACGCTTCTGCGAAACATAACAGAGAGCCGTGACGGCGAAGATTCGGAGGACATCAAATGAGCGAAATTCCAAGTCGGCAGGAGCAGATTCGGGCCCTGGAGCAGGAGTGGTCGGAGAACCCGCGCTGGCGCGACGTTCGCCGCGGTTATTCGGCCGAGGACGTGGTGCGCCTGCGCGGCACCGTGCGTCCGGAACACACCTACGCGCGGATGGGCGCCGAGAAGCTCTGGAAACTGCTGCGCGGCGGCGCCCGCAAGGGCTACGTGAACGCGCTGGGCACCCTGACCGGAGGGCAGGCGCTGCAGCAGGCCCGTGCCGGGATGGAAGCGATCTACCTGTCCGGCTGGCAGGTGGCGGCAGACGGCAACACCTCCGAGACCATGTACCCCGACCAGTCGCTGTATGCCTACGACTCCGTGCCGACGATGGTCCGCCGGATCAACAACACCTTCCAGCGCGGCGACGAGATTCAGTGGTCGCGCGGAATCGGTCCCGGTGACGAGGGGTACGTGGACCACTTCCTGCCGATCGTCGCCGACGCCGAGGCCGGCTTTGGCGGCGTGCTGAATGCCTTCGAGCTGATGAAGAACATGATCGGCGCCGGCGCGGCGGGCGTGCACTTCGAGGACCAGCTCGCGGCGGTGAAGAAGTGCGGCCACATGGGCGGCAAGGTGCTGGTGCCGACGCAGGAGGCGGTGCAGAAGCTGATCGCGGCGCGCCTGGCGGCGGACGTCTCGGGCGTGCCGACGCTGCTGCTCGCGCGCACCGATGCCGAGGCCGCGAACCTGCTGACCGGCGACGTCGACGAAAACGACCGGCCGTTCCTGACCGGCGAGCGCACCGCCGAGGGCTTTTTCCGGGTGAAGAACGGGCTCGAGCAGGCGATCAGCCGCGGCCTGGCCTATGCGCCCTACGCGGACCTGGTCTGGTGCGAGACCGGCACGCCGGACATCGGCTTCGCGCGCGAGTTCGCCGAGGCGGTGCTCGCCGAGAACCCGAACAAGCTGCTGGCGTACAACTGCTCGCCGTCGTTCAACTGGAAGAAGAACCTCGACGACGC
>PWRV01000276.1 GCA_003563455.1 Thioalkalivibrio sp. | reverse complement strand
TCGCTGCGGGTGAGGTCCTCGGGTTGCCTGTCGGTCCCTTTCGGACCCGTCTGCAACTGGAACCACGGGGTCTCCACCTGCTGGAAACCCTGGTCGTTCCGGTGCTCGATGGCGGTGTCGGCGTGGACCATTTCCGGTTTCGCACTGGCCCGGAAGGGCCGGAGGTCGAGTTCGAGGGGGGCATCCGTGCGCTGAGCCTCGAGCGTCTGACCGAGACGCTGGGCTGGCCCCGTTTCACGGGAAAACTCGCCGGAATCATTCCGCGCGTAGCCTACGACGTCGATGGCCTGCGCGTGGACGGCCAGTTGCTGGTGCAGGTTTTCGACGGGGAGATCGTGATCAGCGGCCTGCGCATCCGCAACCTGTTCACGATCGCGCCCGAGCTGGAGCTGTCGGCAGATATCCGTCGGCTCGAACTGGATCTGGTGACGAGTGCGCTGGACGTTGGCCGGGTCGAGGGACGGCTCTCCGGTCGCGTCGAGGACCTGCTGCTGTTCGAGTGGGTGCCCCAGCGCATGCGGCTGTCCCTGGCCACGCCGGAGGAAGATCCGGGGCGGCGGCGGATCAGTCAGCGCGCTGTCGAGAATCTCACCGCGGTCGGCGGTGGAGTCCAGGGCAGACTGGCGGCGGCGTTTCTGCGTGTGTTCGACGCCTTCGCCTATCGCAGGTTGGGGTTCAACTGCGAGCTAGAGGGAGAGGTCTGTCTGGCCTCCGGGGTCGCGGACGGTCCGGACGGTACCTTCATGCTGGTCGAGGGCGGGGGGCTGCCGCGGATCGAGGTGATCGGCCACAACCGGCGCGTGGACTGGCCGGAACTGGTGCGGCGGTTGCACGCCGTTCGAGAAGGGCCCCCGCGTGTTGTACAGTAATCGACAAGAACGGAATTCGCCGGGCTGCGCCCCGCGCAGAGGAGAAGCGTAATGAGGGCCTTGAGTCGCATGTTCGTGGTGCTGGTGGTCGTTCTGGCGGCGAGCGCCTGCGTGACGATCCACATCTATTTCCCCGCGGCCGCCGCCGAGGAGGCCGCCAGAACCATCGTGCGGGATGTCCTCGAGGCCCCGGGCGCGCCGCCGCCGTATGAACCGGATGCCGCGCCCGAGCCGACCAGTCGTGGAATCACGCCGCTGCTGATGCCGGCGGTCGCGTGGGGCCTGGAACGTCTGGTGGCGCCGGCCTCCGCGCAAGTGCCCGATCTGCGTGTGGAGAGCCCGGCGATCAACCGGCTGCGCACGTCGATGCGCTCGCGTAGTTCGGAACTGGCACCCTACCTGCGCAATGGGGCGATCGGATTCGGACGCGACGGCTTCGTCGCCATCCGCGACCTGTCCGACCTGCCGCTGCAGGAGCGTGCCCGGGTACAGCGGCTGGTGAACGAGGAGAACGCCGACCGGCGGGCGCTGTACCGGGAGATTGCCCGGGCGAACGACCGCCCGGACTGGGAGGAGCGTATCCGCGAGACCTTCGCGCGTGTCTGGATCGAGGAGGCGCCATCGGGGTACTGGTACCAGGACGCCGACGGTAACTGGCGCCAGAAGTGAGCCGCGGGGAGGTCGAGTCGGGGCGTTTGAGGCGCTGGTACGAACGCGCCGACGAGCTGCTGACGCGCGCGGACCTCACCACGCTGCCGCGCAGCCAGGCGCTGGCGGTGGGTGTCCTGCGCGGCATCGGCGGCATTGTGCGCGAGGCCACGGAGGGCCAGCTGACGCTCCGGGCGATGAGCCTCGTCTACACCACCCTGCTGTCGATGGTGCCCCTGCTGGCGCTGTCGTTCTCGGTCCTGAAGGCCTTCGGCGCCCACAACGCGGTGGAACCCCTGATCCTGGGGGTGCTGGAGCCGCTGGGGGAGCAGGGCAAGGAAATCACGCAGAACGTGATGGAGTTCATCGACAACATACAGGTCGGTGTCCTCGGGTTCGTCGGCCTGATCTTCCTCGTGTACACGGTGATCGCGCTGGTGCAGAAGATCGAGCAGGCTTTCAACGACATCTGGCAGGTCGAAGGCATGCGCAGCTTCGGTCAGCGCTTCAGCAATTATCTCTCCGTGATCATGGTCGGGCCGTTGCTCGTGGTCTCCGCGCTGGGGGTTACGGCGACGGTGATGTCCACCGCGCTGATGCAGCGGGTGGCCGCGATCGAACCGCTCGGCATGCTGTTGGAGACGGCCGCCAGTCTGATCCCGATCGCGCTGATCGTGGCCGCCTTCACCTTCGTCTACATGTTCGTTCCGAACACCCGCGTGCGGCTTTTGCCCGCGTTGATCGGCGCGGTCATCGCCGGGGTGCTGTGGCAAGCGGTGGGGTGGGTATTCGCGATGGTCGTGGCCGGCTCCACGCGCTATGACGCGATCTACTCGGGCTTCGCGATCGTGATCCTGCTGCTGATCTGGGTCTACCTCTCCTGGCTGATCCTGCTGATCGGGTCGAAGATCGCCTTCTACATCCAGAATCCCGAGTACATCCGGGTGCGCGGCGCCGGCCAGCTGCCCTCGGCCGCGATGCGCGAGCGCCTCGGGCTGCACCTGATGACCGAAGTCGGTCGCCGGTTCCTTCAGGGGGACAAGGCCCCGGCGCTGGAAGACCTCGCCCACGGGTTGCAGGTGCCGAGTCGCGTGCTGGCCGGGCCTGCCGCCGCCCTCGAACGTTCCGGGTTGCTGGTGGTCACCGGGGAGGACACGCCCGGGTATGTGCCGGGTCGGGATCTGGCCGCGATCCCGGTCGATGAGATCCTCGGCGCCCTGCGCCACCAGGAGGACGATTCCCTGTACCAGCGGATGGAAGGTCCGGGTGCCGTGGAGTCGCTGGTCGAACAGATCGAGCGCACGCGCTCGCAGGTTCTGGATTCGCTGACGCTCCGCGATCTGCTGACCGGGAGCCCACCCGATTCGCGACCCGCCTCCTGAGGCCGGGGATTCGGCCTTGACTCCGAGGCCGGGGGTTCGGCCTGAACTCGCCCGTCACTTGCGCGACTGGATCAGGAAGTACACCCCTGCGGCGATGAAGATCCCGCCGATGGCCAGCGCGCCGATTCCGCCGAGGCTCTGCCCCTCGCTGACGGTCAGCCGGCTGATGAAGACCTCGCCGGTGTACAGTGCATAGGTGCCCACCCCGATCAGCACCAGGCCCACGATCACCAGCCCCTCGTCGATTCGCCGTCGATTCATCGTTTCGCCCCGGTCAGTCGTGGCAGAGGTAGTCGCGCGTAATCGGCACCGCGTCGTGGCGTTTCGCCATCTGTACGTGGAAGACGACCTGGTCCCAGTAGCGGAATGTCCCCTCGCAGGAGGCGAGGTAGAACTCCCACATCCGGCAGAAGCGTTCGTCGAAGCGCTCGGCGACTTCCGGACGCACCGCCTGGAAACGTCGGTACCACTCTGCCAGCGTCTGCGCGTAATGCAACCGCCAGACCTCCAGGTCGGTGACCATCAACCGGGTCGGCTCGAGCGCCGCGGAGAGTTCGGACAGCGCCGGGGTGTACCCGCCGGGGAAGATGTAGCGCCGTAGCCAGGTGTTGGTGGTGCCCGGCACGCCGGTGCGGCCGATGGTGTGCAGCAGCGCGACGCCGTCCTCCTTCAGCAGCTCGCCGAGCTGCCGGAAGAAAGCCCCGTAATAGGGCTGCCCCACGTGCTCGAACATGCCGACGCTGACGATGCGGTCATATTGTTCCCGGTGTTCGCGGTAGTCCCTCAGGTGGAACCGGACGCGGTCATTGAGGCCGCGCCGGGCACATTCCTCGCGCGCGACGCGCAGCTGCTCCTGGGAAAGGGTCAGCCCGTCAACGGACACGTCGAACTCGGAGGCGAGGTACATCGCAAGCCCGCCCCAGCCGCTGCCGATGTCCAGCACCCGCATCCCGGGCTCCAGGCGGAGCTTCAGCGCGATATGGTGGCACTTTGCCTGTTGCGCCGCTTCGAGGCTCATGTCCGGCCGCGCGAAATAGGCGCAGGAGTAGAACATCCCGTCGTCGAGGAAGCGGCGGAAAAGCCATTCGTCGATGTCGTAGTGATGGGACACGTTGCGATAGGCTCGACGTACGCGGTTTCCCTGCTGCAGCACCTTGCGCACGAGCCCCAGCGGATGCCTTTGCTGCTGGGCGAACATCTCCGCGAAGTTGCTCATCGTCAGGTGCAGCAGCGGGCGCAGACCCTCATCACCCGGTGACCATCCGCCCTCCATGTACGTCTGGCCGAACTCGAAGCCGGGGTCCGCGGCGATGCGCCGGAGGGTCGAGGGCTCGTTGAGCACGATGGTCGCCTCGGGTTGTCCGGACCCGAAGCGGCGCCGGGTGCCGTCCGGCAACTGCAGATTCAGGGTTCCCTCGCGCAGGTATTCTTCAAGTAGCCCGAATAGCGTCATGTCTCCGTCCTTGAGGAATGTTGGGAACGTGGTCTGATTCG
>PWRV01000078.1 GCA_003563455.1 Thioalkalivibrio sp. | reverse complement strand
CCTGATCGCGGCGCCGATGTACGGGGTCGGGGCCAGCCTGTTTCTCAGTGTGCTCGACCTCGCAGTGCTGTACCTGTTCGTGCTGGTGGTGCTCAGGCTGCAGGGCAAGGCCGAGCGCTGGGTGCAGACCTACACCGCGATGGTCGGCGTCAGCGCCCTGCTGGGGCTGGTGATGGCCGTGCTGCTCGGCCTCTTTCCGCCGGACTTTGCGGAAGGAGAGGTCTCGGCACCGGCGCTGATCGTCTACCTCGGGCTGGTGGTCTGGCTGTTACTGGCCTTCGGGAACATTCTGCAGCAGGCGCTCGATCTTGTCGGGCGCATGACTGGTGTTGCGATTGCGCTCGGCTTCGTCGTGCTCTCCAGCCTGGTGACGCAGCTGGCGTTGGGACTCGGCGGGATATGAGCCCGCCGATCCACGTGCTCGGGATCGGCGGAACCTTCATGGGCGGCCTGGCGCAGCTGGCGGCCGCGTCCGGCGTGGCGGTCTCGGGGGCCGATCAGAACGTCTATCCCCCGATGGATGGTCAGTTGCGCCAGGCCGGCATTGCGTACCGCGAGGGGTACCGGCCCGAGGATCTTCCGGACGACGCGCTGATCGTGGTCGGCAACGTGATGCGCCGCGGACTGCCGGTGGTGGAGGCGATGCTCGACCGCGGATTGCCCTATGTATCCGGGCCGCAGTGGCTGGCCGAGAACATCCTTCAGGGACGCTGGGTGCTGGCCGTCGCCGGTACGCACGGCAAGACCACGACCGCCAGCATGCTCGCCTTCGTGCTGCAGGCCGCAGGACTGGATCCGGGATTCCTGATCGGGGGTGTGCCGCGCGACTTCGGGGTCAGTGCGCGGCTCGGCCGGGGGCCTTGCTTCGTGATCGAGGCCGATGAATACGACTGCGCCTTTTTCGACAAGCGTGCGAAGTTCGTGCATTACCGGCCTCGGACTCTTGTGCTGAACAATCTCGAATACGATCATGCCGATATCTACGCGGATCTGGCATCGATCGAGCGACAGTTTCACCATTTGCTGCGCACCGTGCCGGGTCAGGGCCAGATCCTGTCGAATGCCGCAAGCGTGCCGCTCGAGCGGGTGCTGCAGCAGGGTTGCTGGACCCCGGTGGTCCGCTTTGACGTCGGCGATCCCGCGGATCTGGACGCCATCATGCTGAACCCCGAGGGTACGCACTTCGAGGTCCGGGACGGCGGACGGCCGGTGGGCACGGTGCGCTGGTCGCTGACCGGCGCGCACAATGTCGCGAATGCACTGGCGGCGCTCGGCGCCGCGCGCCACGCAGGCGTCCCGCTGGTCCGGGGCATCGAGTCCCTGTCGGGGTTTTCCGGGGTGAGGCGTCGGCAGGAACTGCGGGGCGAAGCCGGGGGGGTTCGGGTGATCGATGACTTCGCCCACCATCCCACCGCGATCGGCCTGACCCTGCAGGGTCTGCGCGCGGCGATGCCGGCGGGCGGGCGGCTGCTGGTCGCGCTCGAGCCGCGTTCGAACACCATGCGCATGGGGGTGCACGCGGACACGCTGGGTGGCGCGCTGGAACCCGCGGACCGGGTCTTTCTGTTCCTGCCCGAGGATCTGCACTGGTCTCCGGATGGCATTCGCGAACGCCTCAGGGAGCGCCTGCATCTGGCCAGAGCGATCGGGGAGCTCACCGAGGCGGTGGTGCATGCGGCGCGTCCCGGTGACTGGTTGGTTATCATGAGCAATGGTGCCTTTGGTGGCATCCACGAGACCCTGTTGACGCGACTGCGGGAGGCCCGGGATGGCGGCATCTGATCTGGCCCTGGCCCTGACCGGGGCATCCGGCGTCCAGTACGGCGTCCGCGTGCTGGAATGCATGGTCCGGGCGGGCGTGCCGGTGCACCTGATGCTGTCCCGTCCCGCCCAGGTGGTGCTGGGTCTGGAGACCGACCTTGGCGTGCCCGGTCGGCCGGTGGAGGTCGCGCGCTTCTTCACGGAGCGCTTCGAAGCCGCACCGGGACAGATCCGCTGCTACGGCCCGGAGCAATGGACGGCGCCGGTCGCCAGCGGCTCAGCCGCGCCCCGTGCAATGGTGGTCTGCCCCTGTTCGACCGCGACGCTGTCCGCCGTTGCCAGCGGCGCATCGCGCAGCCTGATCGAGCGTGCCGCCGACGTGGTGCTGAAGGAGCGGCGCAAGCTGGTGCTGGTGGTTCGCGAGACGCCCTTCTCCGAGGTGCACCTCGAGAACATGCTGCGCCTGGCGCGCATGGGGGTGGTGATCATGCCCGCGAACCCGGCGTTCTACCATCGTCCGCAGACCGTCGAGGATCTGGTCGACTTCATGGCCGCGCGGGTGCTGGACCACCTCGACATTGCCCACGAACTCGGACCCCGCTGGGGCGTCGCGCCGGCGCATGGGGAAGGCACATGAAGACCGTCCCGCTGTTTCCGCTGAACACGGTGCTGTTCCCGGGTGGACTGCTGCCGCTGCGCATCTTCGAAACCCGTTACATCGACATGGTCCGGGAGTGCATGCGCGATGGTGGCGGTTTCGTGGTGGTGGCCATCCGGCAGGGAACGGAAACCGCGTCGGATGCCGAAATCTTCGAGATTGGCACGCGCGCGGAGATCGTCGACTGGGAGCAGCGGTCCGACGGCCTGCTCGGAATCCTCTCCAGCGGCCGGGAGCGCGTGCGGGTGCTGTCGTACCGACGGCGGTCCGACGGCCTGTTGGTGGCGGAGGTCGACCCGCTGGAGGAGTGGCCGCCGGTCGAGTTGCCGGTGGAATATGCGTCGCTCGCCGAGCTGCTCGATCGCCTGCTCGAGCAGCTCGGTGCACCGTGGTCGCATCTCGAGCGCGGTATCGGTGATGCCGCATGGGTGGCCGGGCGGCTGGCCGAACTGCTTCCGCTGGACCTCGGGATCCGGCAGGAATTGCTGGAGGAAGACGATCCGCTGCAACGGCTTGAGCGCCTGCGGGCGGCCATGATGGCCGCGCAGAATCCCTGACAGCGGCGGTGCGTGCTGGTATGGTCGGGGCACTACTCAACGGGAGCATCCGATGGCTGTTCAGGAACTGACCCAGGAAAACTTTGAAGCCACCGTAACCGGCAACGACATCGTGGTCGTCGATTTCTGGGCGCCCTGGTGCGCACCCTGCCGGGCCTTTGCGCCGACCTTCGAAGCGGCGTCGGAGCAGCACGAAGGCGTGACCTTTGCGAAGGTGAACACGGAGGAGCAGCAGTCGCTGGCGGCTGCTTTCCAGATCCGCTCGATCCCGACGCTGATGATCTTCCGCGAGCAGGTGATCATCTTTTCGCAGCCCGGGATGCTCAGCGCCGGACAGCTGGACGACGTGATCGCCAAGGTCAAGGCCCTGGACATGGCGCAGGTGCACGAGGATATCCGCCGCCAGCAGGAGGGTGCCGGAGGCGCCTGACCGAGGCCTGAAACCCGCAACCGGCGCGCGCACTCATGCTGGGTGTGATGGCCCAGATGGCCGCGCTGATCGCCTGCGGGGTGGTGTGGAGCCGGCTGCGGCCCGGCGGGCTGGGCGGCGACGAGATGCGGCGTGCGCTGACCACGCTGGTCTATTACCTGCTGCTGCCGGCACTGGTGCTGAAGGTGATGTGGGCGGCGCCGGTCGGCCTGGTCTCGATCCAGATCGCCGTCGTGGCCGGGCTCACGGTGCTCGCGGCGCTGGCGATGGCCGGGCTGGCCTGCCGCGTGTGCCTGGCCAGCCGCCCCGCGACCGGGGCGATGTTCCTGGTGGCGGCGTGGCCGAACGCAATCTACCTCGGTCTGCCGGTCCTCGACCGTCTTTTCGGCGACGAGGGGCGGGCGGTCGCTATCCAGTTCGATCTCTTCGCGGCGCTGCCCCTGCTGCTGACGGTGGGGGTGCTGATCGGACGGCACTACGGCGAGCGCGGGGATCCGGAGCTGTCTCCGCTGCGCGGGCTGCTCGCAGTGCCCTCGATCTGGGCCGCGCTGCTTGCCGTGTCGCTGAATCTGGCCGGTGCGCCAATGCCCGTCTGGCTGGACGAGTGGCTGGGTTTTCTCGGCCACGCCGTCACGCCGCTGATGCTGTTTTCGGTTGGCCTCGCGCTGGTTTTCGATCGCTTTCGCGCGGCTGATGCCCCGGCGCTGGCCGCGGTAACGGTGATCCAGTTGCTGCTCGCGCCGCTGGTGGCTCTCGGTCTCGTCGCCGTTCTGGGGCTGGAAGGCGTGCCCGGCATCGCGACCATCCTCGAAACCGCGATGCCGGCAATGGTGCTGGGGCTGGTGTTCTGTGACCGCTTCGGTCTGGATACCGGCTTTTACGCTGCCGCGGTCACGCTGACCACCGCGGTGTCGCTGGTCACGTTGCCGCTCTGGTTCGCGTTCCTGCAGGCCCTGCCAATGTTCGCCTGAGGTAAAAATCAACGGCCGG
>PWRV01000124.1 GCA_003563455.1 Thioalkalivibrio sp. | reverse complement strand
GCCGCCTGGCTGCTGATGACCCCGGCGCTCGTCGGTCTGATGCTGTTCCTGCTGCTGCCGTTCGCCCTGGCGGTGGTGCTGTCCTTCACCAACCTGCGCATGGCCTCGCCGCTGCCGCTCGAATTCGTTGGCCTCGCGAACTACACGCTGGCCTTTCAGGAAACCGCGCTGCCCCGCGCGCTGCTGAACAACCTGCTGTTCGCGCTGGTCGTGGTCCCGGCACAGACCGCACTGGGCCTTGCGCTCGCCGTGCTGCTCGATCGCCCGTTGCGCGGCCGCACCGTGTTCCGCACGCTGTTCTTCCTGCCGGTGGTCTTCCCGCTTTCGCTGATTGCGGTGGTCTGGGTGCTGATCTTCGCTCCGGGCCCGGACGGTCTGCTGAACGCCGCGCTCGGCGTGCTGAGCTTCGGCCTCTGGGAGCCGCGCGACTTCCTGAACGATCCGCACTGGGCGCTGCCGGCGGTGATGCTGACGTCGATCTGGCAGGGCGTCGGCTTCCAGATGATCGTGTTGCTGGCCGGCCTGCAGGCGATCCCGCGCCAGCTCTACGAGGCGGCGGCGGTCGACGGCGCCGGGCGCTGGCGCCAGTTCCTGCACGTGACCCTTCCCGGCCTGCGCAATCCGCTGATCTTCGTGGTGATCGTGACCACCATCCTGTCCTTCCGCGTGTTCGACCAGGTCCGGATCATGACCCGCGGCGGACCGCAGGACGCATCGAACACCGTGATCCACGAGATGGTCCGCACCGCCTTCGACCAGGGACACGTGGCGATGGGCGCGGCGATGAGCGTGGTCTTCTTCGTGGTGATTCTCGGAATCGCGCTGGCGCAGCGCCGGCTCCTGCGCCAGCGGGGCGAGGTCTCGTGAGCCGCACGCCCATGCTGCTGCGCGCAGTGTTGGCCTACGCGCTGCTGCTGGCCTTCACGCTGGTCTTCATCGCCCCGGTGCTGTTCATGATCATCGGCAGCCTGAAACCGGACGAACTGGTGCTGGCCGAGGCCGGCTCGCTGCGCGCCTTCCTGCCCGAATCGGTCAGTCCGGACAACTACCGGGCGGTGTTCGAGCGTGTGCCCTTCGGCGCGTACCTGCTCAGCTCGCTCATCGTGAATGGCCTGATCGTCGGACTGGGCCTGCTGGTGAACGCCTTCGCCGGCTATGCGCTTGCGCGCCTGCGCTGGTGGGGCCGGGAAGCGATGCTGGGGCTGGTCCTCGCGGTACTCGTGATCCCCTTCGAGGCGATCGCGATACCGCTGTTCTACCAGCTCTCGTGGCTCGGCTGGCGCGACGACTGGCTGGTGCAGGCGATCCCCTTTGTCGCCAACCCGCTGGCGATCTTCCTGTTCTACAGCTTCTTTCTCGGCCTGCCGCGGGAACTCGAGGAAGCCGCGCGGGTGGACGGCGCCGGCGTGCTGCGCACCTTCTTCCTGGTCGTGCTGCCGAACGCGAAGGCGGCCTTCGCCAGCGTGGCGATCGTGCTGTTCCTGTTCCACTGGGGCATGTACCTGTGGCCGCTGCTGATGACCACCTCGGAGGGCGTCCGTCCGCTGCCGCTCGGCATCGCGAACTTCTACACCCTGCCGCCGCTGCAGTGGGGCGATATCATGGCCTTCGGCGTGCTGATGGTGCTGCCCGTGCTGATCCTCTTCGTGGTCTTCCAGCGCTGGTTCGTCCGCGGGGTCGCCTCCACCGGAGTGAAGGGCTGAGCCGATGCCGGACCCGCGAGCGCAAGGGAGCGACTGATGGCCGATGTCGAATTCAGGGCCGTGCGCAAGGCCTTCGGCGATCGCATCGTGATTCCCGGGCTGGACCTCACGGTGCACGACGGCGAACTGCTGGTGCTGCTGGGGCCATCGGGCTGCGGCAAGTCGACGCTGCTGCGCCTGCTCGCGGGGCTGGAAACCGCAACCGACGGCGAGATCCGCATCGGCGGACGCCCGGTCGACGCGCTCGGCCCGCGCGCGCGGAACATCGCGATGGTGTTCCAGAACTACGCGCTCTACCCGAACCTGACGGTCCGCGGCAACCTCGAGTTTCCGCTGCGAATGCGCGGTATGCGCCGCGCCGAACGCAAAAGACGCGTGCTCGAAGCGGCCCGGGCGCTGGGGCTCGAACCCGTGCTCGAGCAGCGTCCGGCGGAGCTTTCCGGCGGGCAGCGGCAGCGGGTTGCGATGGGCCGCGCGATCGTGCGCGAACCGGACGTCTTCCTGATGGACGAGCCACTGTCCAACCTCGATGCCCGCCTGCGCGTGCAGATCCGCGCCGAAATCGGCACGCTGCAGCGTCGGTTGGGGGTCACCACGCTCTACGTGACCCACGACCAGATCGAAGCGATGACCCTTGGCGACCGGGTGGCGGTGATGCGCGACGGGGTGATCCAGCAACTCGGCCGACCGGAGGCACTGTACGAGCGGCCGGCCAACCTCTTCGTCGCCGGCTTTCTCGGCAGTCCTCCGATGAACCTGCTGGAGCCGGCCCTCGAGCGGCGCGAGGGGCAGCGCATGATGCGCCTCGGCGGAACCTGGGGGCAGCCACCCGCCGGGATCCCGGACCGGGCCCGGTATGCGGGAATCCGGCCCGAGTCCTTCAGCCTCGGCGCGAACGGCAACTCCGGTGCTGCACGGCGGGATCGGCTGGAGGTTCAGGGCTCGGTGCACGCTGTGGAAGTGCTGGGCCACGAACGCATCGTCTACCTCCGCGCGCCGGAACCGGTAGTCGCAGTGTCGGACGGTCCGGGGCCGTCGCGATCGGTCGAAGGCCTGCTTGCGGCGCGGCTGCCGGCAAGCCCTGTGCTCGAGCGGGATGAATCCGTGACCCTGACCGCGCCTGCGGCGGAAATCCACTGGTTCGACGAAGACGGCACCGCGCTTTCCGCCGGTAACGAATGAGCCGTTGCCAGACGTGATCGATCCGACGTCTGAGGCCCGGCCGGTTCGCGCACGCCGTGACTCGTAAACGCGGCACCCGAAGCCCATTGTTGCCCGAATCCGGACCTTTGCGAGGACCATCTTCGGACGAGGCCCTTTGCGGTTTTCGAGTGCAATGCGGGAGAAAGAACGACCCCGGAACCGCGGACGCGATGTGGGCCTGCTGCCCCTGCATCGACGTCAACGGACCGGGGGTGTAATGGCTGCAATGGGTGGTCATCCTTGACCCGGGTTCAGGTCTGGATTTATTCGACGGTATCGGGTTCCATGCTGTCTTCCTGATAACGGGGCGAGATGAGTTCGACGGTGCTTCCCTCCCCTCCCAGCTGCTCGATGGTTATCCGGACCTGGTCTCTCTCCGCCTCCCGGAAGTGAAGACACACGGGATCTTCAATACGGAGACTTTCTCCCACAAACCAGTTGAAAGTACACATCTTTTTTTCTCTCCCTGTGGTGGTTGAAAGGTCCTGTGGCACGGTGAACCCACCCTCGGAAACCGAAAGCGGGAACAGAACGCCAGATATTGATCTTTCAGCGCCCCCGCAATCTGATCGCGTTGCCTGGGCACGACGCACCGTGACCGGACCTTGCAAGGTCGGCCGTGAGGCCAGAAAGCGATTCAGAAATTCGGAGTTGAACAACCATCCGAATCATCGGGCGGGACATTTTCGATCGGGATCTTTTCCTGATCGGTCCACTCGATCGCGAGCCGGACCTGATCCTCTTCGCCTTCCCTTACAATGCTGCGAACATGAAGGCGGGCGACATCCCCGATGCGCAGGCTTTCCCCGACAAGACAGTTGAAAACGGACATTGGTGACCTCCTTTTCGTGGCAAAGAGACATCCTCATGGCTGTCGTGAAGCGCGCCCGAAAAATGGACGCAGGTCAAGAATGCCAACCCCCGCTTTTGCAAGTCAACCTTTCCCCTCCCCCCCAATTTTCGATCCCGACCATGCAAACTCTGGACAAAAAATTCGCGCAAACCGTTGAAACGCAATGGAAACCCCCGATTTTCACCGGGGTCGGACCAGGCCAAACCCTTGAAAACACCCCGGAACCTGTCGAAAAATTGATTCGAAACGGCCTTATCGGGCCGTTTCCGTACGAAAAATTCTGTTCCAAGGAGGGACCCCATGCCGCGCGCGAGCCGCCATTTCCTGCCCGGACACGTCTGGCACATCACCCACCGCTGTCACGAGCGCGCGTTCCTGCTGCGCTTCGTTCGCGACCGGCGCTTCTGGCGTGCCCGGCTGCACGAGGCGCGCCGGCGCCACGGGCTGTGCGTGCTGAACTACACCGTGACCTGCAACCACATCCACCTCCTGGTACGCGACCATGGTGTCGGCGAGATTGCCCGGTCCATCCAGTTGATCGCAGGCCAGACTGGCCAGTCCTTCAACCGGCGCAAGCACCGGAAAGGCGCGTTCTGGGAGGACCGCTACCACGCCACGGCGGTGGAGACCGGCGAGCACCTGGCGCG
>PWRV01000233.1 GCA_003563455.1 Thioalkalivibrio sp. | reverse complement strand
CTCCCGGCACTGGATTTCCCCGGCGATGACGGCTTCGATACTCGGGCGCGGTTCAGACATGGCAGTTCGGTCCTCCAGCAACACAGGCAACGCGCCCGGCATCATAGGCAAACCCCACCCCCCTGCCCACCCACCCCGGGGTCGGACCAACCCAACCCACTGTTTTCACGAAAAATAAAGTCATTTTCGCGGCGATTTTCGCGCTTAAACCGGTGTTTTTGGCAGCAAAAACCCGGCTCCAGCGCCGAAATGGCTACCGCCCCGGAAGGCGGCGGCATTTATCCGCCGGGTTGCCGGCTCGTGTCGAGAGTTCGGTGGAGGATTCCGGGCAGGAACGGATTGAAAAACGGTCGACGACGCGCCCGGGGGCACGGGTCCGGCGCCGCGGAATCCGCAGGGGGATGAGCGCTGCATCATCCGCCGCGCGGTGTTCGGCGTGCCGCGAATTTGCGACAACCGCCGCGTGCATATGGCGGATGCCGGCCTGCGGCCATTACCAATCTACGCCGCTTTCATGGCCCAGGCATGGTCCCGGTGGTGCAGGCCCGCCGCGAGGGCTAACGGCGCACTTCGGCGTCACGGTAGTGAATGTCGACCCAGCACTGCGGCAGCGGCTCGCCGGACGGGAAGACCACATTTTCCTTCGCAAATGGCTCGGGATCCGGCAGGTCCTCGCCCCAGTTGTAACGACCCTCGAAATGCGTCTCCGAGGGGTCAAAAAGGGTCACAGTGTCAAGGACTTCGATCAGGTGGTCGTTGGTTCTGTCTTTGAGGAACATCGCTGACCTCCTTTTTCGTGCCACCTCCGGATTATGGATGCGGCGGGCCCGATTGCAAGAATGGGCGCGCTCCGTATCGAAAGGGCCGTCACCGCCCCGAGGCGTCGTTGACGTGCATGTCCTCTTTGCACCCGTCGCGAGCCGTTCCCGGGCGTCAGGGTGGACCCGGCGCAAAGGGCCCATCGTTCCGGTCGTGGCGGTTTGTGGTGGGCACACTTCGTTTTGCCCCCCACGGTGCTCCTTCATGGTCGGGGTGGTGCTTATTCGTTGGTCCGACTCGGGGTAAGGGGGCTGAACGGTGGCGAGATGCGCGATCTGGCGATGAATGGCCTTGTGGACTAAAGTCCGGCGCAAAGAGATCAGGAAGGAGGATGGACCATGGTCATGCGTATGCTCATCCCTGTCGCGTTTTTCATCTCGCTGTTTGCGTTCTCGCTGGCAGCGGCGGGCGCACAATCTCCGGAGGCAGAGGCCGTGACCAGCCAGGCCACCGACTCCTCCGCGATTCGTGCCTTCGTGCAGTCACGACCCACACCCGAGGAGTTCCGGGAAGCCTACCCGGACGTCTGGCTGATCCTGCCCGGCGACATCGTAAGCCGTGAAGTCTGCTCCGAGTACTATCGCTTCATTGCCGAACTCGACGGCGACGGAAGGATCAAGGGCGGCTCCCTCGAGTAAGCCGCTCCCCCCCGGACAACGCGGACGCATTGGTTCGCTGCGACCGGGGATCAAAACAGGCGGTTGAGCCCGTTGAGCGCCGCGATTCGGTAGGCTTCGGCCATGGTCGGATAGTTGAAGGTGGTCTCCACGAAGTACTCGATCGTGTTGGCCTCGCCGGGCTGAGCCATGATCGCCTGACCGATATGGATGATCTCGGAGGCCTGTTCGCCGAAGCAGTGAATGCCGAGGATCTCCCGTGTTTCCCGGTGAAACAGCAGCTTCAGCACACCCACCGTATGCCGGGTGATCTGCGCCCGCGCAATGCTCTTGAAGTTGGCCTGCCCAACCTCGTACGGAACCCTCTGTGCCGTGAGCTCCCGCTCCGTGCGCCCGATGGAACTGATCTCGGGGCTCGTGTAGATGCCTGTCGGGATGTCGTCCACCAGGCGCCAGTCGGTTTCGCTGTCGGCGATCAGGGTGCCGACGAAACGGCCCTGATCGTAGCTCGCGCTGGCGAGCGCCGGTGCTCCAACCACGTCCCCCGCCGCGTAGATGTGCGGCACGGAGCTCCGGAAGCGTTCGTTCACCTCCACCTGGCCCCGGTGATTGACCTGCACACCGATCTCCTCGAGCCCCATGTTCCGGGTATTGCCGGAGCGCCCATTCGCCCAGAGCAGGACATCGCTGCGGAATTTCTTGCCCGATCGGCAGTGCAGGATCACGCCATCGTCGCACGCCTCGACGCGCTCGTACTCCTCGTTGTTGCGGATCACCGTGCCCTGGTTGCGCAGGTGGTAGCCGAGGGCATCGGTGATCTCGTCGTCGAGGAAAGACAGCAAACGGTCGCGGGTATTGACCAGGTTCGTCTTGATCGCGAGATTGCAGAAAATCGACGCGTATTCGCACCCGACCACACCGGCTCCGTAGATGGTGATCGCGGCTGGCGACTCGGTGAGGTGCAGGATCGAATCGCTGTCGTGAACGCGGGGGTGGGAGAAGTCGACGTCGTCCGGGCGATAGGGTCGCGAGCCGGTGGCCAGCACGAAACTGTCGGCGGTAAAGGTGCGCGTTGCGCCGCCCTCGGTCACCGCCAGGGTGTGGGCATCCATGAAGCGTGCCCAGCCGTTCAGGACGGGCACACGGTTGCGGGTGTAGTGACGGTTGCGGGTGCGCACCTGCTCCCCGATCACATCCGTGGCCGAGGCCAGCAGCTCCGGATAATCCACCTGCGCCGCGCCCATCAGACGCCGGAGCACCGGATCCCGGCGCGTGTCCGCGACCATCTGAATCGCCTGACGCAGGGCCTTCGACGGGATCGTACCCCAGTGCGTGCAGCCACCGCCGACGCTGCGATGCGCCTCGACCACGGCGACGCGGCGTCCGGACTTCACAAGCTTCATCGCCGCGCCCTCACCCGCTGGCCCACTGCCGATCACGATCGCGTCGAAGTGCTGGTGTTTCATCGCCTGTTTGCTCCGGCTCTGGTGGCCCAAGCATAACTGCATTCAGCCCGGCGGTGACGCAGGCCGCCCCGAAGTCCCATAGACGGGACGTACCGCGCCGGCTGCTTTATGCTCCATATACGGCTATCTGCACGGCAACCCGTCGCAACTGACGCGTCCACCCGAGACCCCGTTGATGAAGAAACCCGTACTGGCCACGACCCTGACCATCGCCCTCCTGCCTGCCCTCGCCTTCGCTGCGCCGGATTTTGCCGACTGCCTCGATGGCATCCGGGACCGGGCAGTCGAGGAGGGCGTGAAGCCCGAGGTCACGGATCGCGTGCTGGCGCAGGTGGAATTCCTCGACCGGGTGATCGAACTGGATCGGCGGCAACCCGAGTTCACGACGCCATTCGCCGGTTACCTGGCTCGAAGCGTCAGCCCCCAGCGTGTCGAAAAGGGCCGCGAACTGCTGCAGACCCACCGCGCGCTGCTCGAGCGCGTTCAGCGCGAAACCGGCGTTCCGCCCGCCTACCTGCTGGCCTTCTGGGGGCTTGAGACCAACTACGGCAGCTACTTCGGCGGTACCGCCGTGCCCAGCGCACTGGCCACCCTGGCCTGCGACCCGCGCCGCTCGGAGTTCTTCACCGGGGAGCTGATCGCGGCCCTGCGCATCGTGGAGGAAGACGCGATCCCGCTGGAACGCATGCAGGGCTCGTGGGCAGGCGCGATGGGCCACGTCCAGTTCATGCCCTCGGTGTTCCTTCGCCACGCGGTCGACGCCGACGGCGACGGTCGCCGGGATCTCTGGAACAGCGTGCCGGATGCGATGCTGTCCGCAGGCAGCTTCCTGCAGGACCTCGGCTGGAATACCGGGTATCGCTGGGGGCGCGAGGTGCTGTTGCCGAAGGATTTCGACTTCGCCGCGGCCGGCCAGTCCCTGCGCCGCCCACTCACCGACTGGCGCCGCCTCGGCGTCACCGACGTCTCCGGCCGTCCGGTCGCGGAACTCGAGCTGCCGGCCCGGTTGCTGCTGCCAGCCGGACACCGGGGGCCGGCGTTTCTGGTCTACCCCAATTTCAACGTGATCCTCGGCTGGAACCGCTCGGAGTACTATGCACTGGCGGTCGGTCACCTCGCGGACCGGATCGCGGGTGCGGGACCATTGCACACGCGACCGCCATCGGATGCACCCCGCCTGTCCCGCGAGGAAGTGATGCAACTGCAAGCCACGCTCAACGAAAGGGGCTTCGACAGTGGCGAGGTGGACGGCATCCTCGGTCCGGCGACACGCAGCGCAATACGCGGCTACCAAATGTCGGAAGGCATGATCCCGGACGGCTTTCCGGACCGAAACCTGCTCACGCGGCTCGATATCCGCTAAGAACCAGGGGGTCGGACCAACACAACCCGTTGTTTTAATTACCTTTAAGTACTTTTTAGACGCCAATAATCGCCTTAAAATGCCGTTTTCGGCCCCGAAAACGGACCTCCGGGAACAAATCTGCGGCGGTCGGTCGCGCCGTCCCGCTACCGCGCCTTCGCCAGGCTTTTT
>PWRV01000200.1 GCA_003563455.1 Thioalkalivibrio sp. | reverse complement strand
CGAAGCGCCGGGTCGGCCCTGAGGAGTTCCTGATGCTGTTTGCCGCGATGCACAAGACCCGTATTCCCGATCCCACCGAGGCCCTGCCCGGGCGCGAGACGCCGATGCCGGTGCCCGAGCGCCACGCGGTACTCGACGCTCCACTGCTGCCGCCCTATCCCGAGGGGATGGCGGTGATCCACTTCGGCATGGGCTGTTTCTGGGGCGCCGAACGCCTGTTCTGGCTGCAGCCCGGTGTCTACGTGACCGCGGCGGGCTACGGTGCCGGCCACACGCCGAACCCCACCTACCGTGAGGTGTGTTCGGGCATGACCGGGCACAACGAACTCGTCCGTGTGGTCTTCGACCCTGCCCGGCTCCCGCTCGAGTCGGTGCTGAAGGTCTTCTGGGAGGGCCATGATCCGACCCAGGGAATGCGCCAGGGAAACGACGTCGGCACGCAATACCGCTCGGGCATCTACCCGTCGAATCCCGACCAGATCCCGCTGGCCGAGGCCAGCCTTGAGCGCTTCGCGGCCCTGCTGGAAAAGGCGGGCCGCGGTCCGGTCACCACGGAGATCAGGCCACTGGAGGATTTCTACTTCGCGGAGGACTACCACCAGCAGTACCTGGCGAAGAACCCGGGCGGTTATTGCGGCCTGGGCGGGCTTGGCGTTCCCTATCCGGCCGTGCGCTGATCGGCGTGCTCGGGTGCCTGCCGGGCGGCCGCCACCAGGTCCCGGAAGAGCCGCTGCTGCACCTTCTTCTGCGGCAGGTATTCGGGATGCCACTGCACGCCGATGCACCATTCGCCCGTGGCCTCGATGGCCTGGATCACGCCAGCCGGCTCGCAGGCCGCGATCCGGATCCTGCGACCCAGGTCCTTCACCGACTGGTCGTGCAGGGCATTGACCCACAGTTCCCCGCGGCCGAACACCCGCTCCAGTCGGCTGCCGGATTCCAGGGAGATCCGCTTGACCGGCAGCAGGCTGCGCGTTTTCGGGGTCTCCACGTAGAATGCGTCGAGACTGCGATTCAGGGTCCCGCCGAGCACCACGTTGATCAACTGCATGCCGCGACAGATGCCGAGCACCGGCAGGTGTTCGTCGAGCGCCCGATTGATCAGGGCCTTCTCCAGCCGATCCCGCTCGGTATCGAGCGTGCCGCCGTGCGACTGGAACAGGCGCCGCAGCAGCCAAAGCATCGGGTAGAACGCGTAGCCGATCAGGCGCTGCGTCCAGCGCCGCTCGGCCGACTGAATGTCACGGGCGCTCGGCCCCTCGGGCGCGTCGTAGAGTGCCGGATCGATGTCCGCTCCACCGCCGACGATCAGGGCATCGAAGGCACAGTGATAGCGGGGCCGCGATGGCCGGATCCGGAGCGGACGGCCGCCGGCCCGGCGCACGGCCAGCGCGGTGAAAAACCATGCCGGCCAGCCGCCGCGATCCGGCCCGGTAATCGCGACCAGCGGACGACGCCCCGCGGTGCCCGCCTCTTCGCGGGCCGCTTCCCGATCAGAACCAGTCACGGATCCGCCTCGCCCAGTCGTCAGCGAGTTGGCCCAGCGCCTGCGCGGGACGGCCCAGGTATTCCTCGCGTGCGTCCGCGAGCCGGTCGACATCCGCCGCCAGGTGCTCCACCTCTGCCCACGCGTTGAAAGGTCGCGCCAGGGTCCAGTCGGGGTCGTCGATCTCGCAGTTCGGCAGCCGGTAGTGCAGCGCCGGTCGGGGTTTGATCAATTCGTGCTCGACCGGCGCCGCCAGCACGCGTTGCTCATCGACCTCCGCGAACAGCGGCAGCATGTCCAGCGGACGATTGCGGGTCGGGTTGTACTCGAGGTAGTCGTCGATCAGCTCGCCGATCCCGGGCCGGTAGCCAGGCTTTAGCACGTGACGCACGTAGCCGCCCGGGAAGGGTTTGATGAACGGGGTAAGCTGACGTGAAAAGTCGATGTTGCCGGCCTTGACCAGTGCGTCGTAGAGCAGCACGAAGGCCTGCAGCAGTGGAGTGAGCCACCGGGCCTCCAGGCTGTGGGCCTCGATGTTCAGCTGCAGTCCGAAGGCATACAGCAGCGACGACTGGGTACCCTGCGCTCCTTCCCGCTGCAGCGCCGCCCGCATGCGGTCGAGACGCGGCAGCACGGACATCGGTACCGGCGGGGCCACGATTTCGTACGGGACCAGGTGGGCCGCGGCATCGGCCAGCCAGCGATCCAGCGATGCGGTGTTCTCCTCATCGAGCTCGATGCCCAGGCGCCGGAGGTGTTCACGGTAGCGGTGGTCCCGGAGCACGCTGGCGTCGAGCTCCACCTCGAAGTCCCCGAACTCCGTTTCCCGCACGTGCGTGACGAAGGCCCCGCCGCCCTCGATCCGTCCCCCGAACTCCGCGCGTACGGCCTCCGCCATCACGTCCAGCGCCACGCCGGCCATCTCGATCTCCACTCCGATTCGGCGTGGGCTCCCATCGGAGGCGTCCGCCCACGGCAGTTCTCGAAAACGGGTGCTCATCGAGGCTCCGGATGCTGGTCCTGCCGGTGGCAGGATGGCTTCTGTGGCGTGTTCGCTCGGGATCATAACGCAGCATGTGCCAGGGCGTCCGCAGGCGCGCGGCCGGCAGCCGTGTTCGGCGCTGCAACGGACGGTCGGGTATGCTTGCGCCTCATTTTCTGGCGCACCAGCCTCGCCGGGGGCGAGCAGACCATGGATCACATCTACCTGCGCAATCTCGAAGTCGAAGCCGTGATCGGCGTCCATGCCTGGGAGCAGCGGATCCGGCGCCGCCTGCGCTTCGACATCGAGATGGAGACGGATACGCGGTCGGCCTCGGATTCCGGGGACATCGGCGACACGATCGATTATGCGGCCGTTGCCGACTGCATCCGCGCGATCGTGACCCGCGAGCCCCACGTGCTTCTGGAAACTCTGGCCGAGGAGATCGCGCAGACCGTGCTGGAACGGTTCCACGCCCGGTCGATCCGGCTGACAGTCGGCAAACCGGGTGCGGTGCCCGGCGTCCGCGAGGTTGGCCTGGTTATCGAACGGGGCCGCGCTTGAATTCCCGCCACGCGTCGCCCTCGTCGTTGCTGCCCGCCTTCGTCGGGCTTGGCAGCAACGTCGAACCGGCCCGCCACTTGCGCAAGGCCGTGGACGCGATTGCCGGGGCCTTCGGATCGGTGAGACGCTCGCCGGTCTGTGTCAGCCCCGCAGCCGGCTACGAGGGACCGGACTACTGGAACCTCTGCGTGGCCTTCGATACCGTGCTGTCACCGGAGAAGCTCGTTGCGTGGCTGAAGGAGCTCGAGACGCGACTGGGTCGCCAGCCGGACGAGCCGCGCGATGCCCCGAAGATCCTCGACGCCGACCTGTTGCTGCTCAACGACGTGGTGTCCGCGCAACCGCCACTGCCCCATCCCGAGATCCTTACCCGCAGTTATGTTCTCGGGCCGCTGGCGATGCTGGCGCCGGAGCTGCCGTTGCCTGACAGCGAGCGAACCGTCGGCGCCCTCTGGCGCGAGCGGCAGCGCACCGGCCCCCTGAAAATCCTCTCCCCGGATCCGCTCGGGGATAGACCCTGACCCAACGGCCATTCGCGTGAGCGGCAGGCGCCTGCACCCCTGCCCGGCCCCCCGTAGGGGGCGAGCCCTCTCGCCGATTCCAGCGCCGGGGAAGATCGGCCAGAGGCTGTTCTCCCGCGCTTGATCCTCTCGGGAAGGCCTGCCGTGGCTTCATCTCCCGGTAATGCACCGTTCTGGTGCAAAGATCCCCGTCGTTCCGTTCGCTTTTGGTGCGGTCCCCCCCCTGCGTGGCGGCGATTCGATCACAAATGGCGCCCGCGCCCGGCCCGGACATGGTTGGCACGGCCCATGCAGGAAGCCCCGCGTCTACATGACACCTTTCGTCCCCCGTGGACAAACCCGCTCTATCGACAAGGAGTGAACGATGAAAATGATCACGGCGATCATCAAGCCCTTCAAGCTTGATGATGTTCGCGAAGCAATATCGGAAATCGGCGTGCAGGGCATGACGATGACGGAAGTAAAGGGGTTCGGTCGCCAGCGCGGCCACACGGAGCTCTACCGTGGAGACGAGTACGTTGTGGACTTCCTGCCCAAGGTGAAGCTCGAGGTCGCGGTGGACGATGACACCGTCGATCGCGTGGTCGAGGCGATCACCAAGTCCGCGAGCACGGGCAAGATCGGCGACGGCAAGATCTTCATTTCGCCCATCGAGCAGGTGGTCCGCATCCGCACCGGCGAGACCGGGGCCGAGGCGCTTTGACCCGCCTGGACTGAACTCACGTTTACTGGAGATTTCCGATCATGGAACAGCAAGTAGCAGAACTTGCCTACGCCCTGGACACCTTCTATTTCCTGATAGCAGGTGCCCTGGTCATGTGGATGGCCGCGGGCTTCACGATGCTCGAGGCGGGCCTGGTCCGCAGCAAGAGCACCGCCGAGATTCTCACCAAGAACATCGCGCT
>PWRV01000089.1 GCA_003563455.1 Thioalkalivibrio sp. | reverse complement strand
GGTATTCACCGAGCACGGTGGTCGGATGCGGCTCGCGCCAGGGGTTCAGGCTGATCACGTAGTCCTGCCGCCGGCTCAGCCGGTGCAGGCTGTTCATGTAGTAGGAAACCGAGACCCGCTGTTCGTCCAGGCCCTGTCGCTCGGTCAGGTAGTTCCACGAGGCCCAGACGCGCCGGGAGGCGGGCATCAGCCGCGTATCCGTGTGCAGCAGCGCGCGGTTGGCCTGGAAACGGCAGGCGCCCAGAACGGCCGCCTGCGTCACTGTCGGGTTGGTCAGCATTCGGAGGGCGTCGTCGGCGTGGCAGGCGAAGACGACTGCATCGAAGGTCTCGGTATCGGTCGCAGTATTCACCTGCCAGGAGGCGCCGACGCGGGTGACCGTCTCGACACCGCCGTGGCGGACGGTGCCCGGCGGCAACTGCCCGGCGAGGCGCTGCACATAGGCCCGGCTGCCTCCGGTCACCGTCTGCCACTGCGGCCGTCCCTCGAGATCCAGCAGGCCATGATTGCGAAAGAACTCGAGAAATCCGCGCACCGGAAAGCGCCGCATGGTCGCCGAAGGGCAGGACCAGATCGCGGCGGCCATCGGCAGCAGGTAGTCCTCGCTGAAGCCGCGTCCGAAGCGGTGCAGGTCCAGAAACTCGCCGAGCATGATCTCGGGGAGCCCGCCTGCGGCGAGCAGGCGCTTGCCCAGCCGGTTGAACCGGAGGATGTCGGCCGTCATGCGCAGGAAGCGCGGGCGCAGCAGGTTGCGCCGCTGCGCGAACAGCGTGTTGATGTCGGTGCCCGCGTATTCGATACCGCCGGGCTGCAGGGAGTAGGAGAAGGTCATGTCGGTTGGCTGGGTCGGTACCGCGAGTTCGGCGAACAGGCGGGTCAGCAGCGGGTAGTTGCGCTCGTTGTACACCACGAAGCCGGTGTCGATGCTTACCGCGCCCTGTGGATCGGGGATCTCGACCGTGTGCGCATGCCCGCCGAGAACCGTTTCCTTCTCGAAAAGTCTCACGTCGTGGCGACGCTGCAGGAGCCACGCTGCCGCGAGGCCCGAAACGCCGCCGCCGATCACCGCGATCCGCTGCCGTTCCATGTCCTTGCTCCCTGTGTCAGATGTCTGGAAATATTTATACACGACTTGTACAATCCTTGTAAACGTTTCCGAGGAGATTTCCGATGGTGCCACTCGCCGCCGCTGTACTCGCCGTTGCCGCAATGCTTCCGGGCGCGGTGCAGGCTGCCACCTGCCCCGAAAGTCTGGATTTCGAACTGCGGCCGCTGACTGCAGACGAGCCCGTGCGCCTGTGCGACGCGCATCGCGACCAGGTGCTTCTGGTGGTGAACACCGCGAGCAAGTGCGGATTTGTCGGCCAGTTCGAGGGACTGGAGGCGCTTGACTCGGAATTCCAGGAACGCGGCTTTCGCGTGCTTGGCTTCCCGTCGGGTGACTTTCTGAACCAGGAATACGAGGACGAGGAACGGATCGACGACTTCTGCCGTTCGAACTACGGCGTGCAGTTTCCGATGTACGAGAAGCTGAACGCCTCCCGCCGCCACGCGGCGCCGGGCACCCTGTACCACTACCTGGGCAATGCCGCCGGTGAATTCCCGCGCTGGAACTTTCACAAGTACCTGATCGGGCGCGACGGCGAGGTCCTGGCGTCCTTTGGTACCCGCGTCAGGCCCGATGACCCGAGAATTCGGGCAGCCATCCGGTCTGCGCTCTGATGCCGGGCTGGCCAGACGACGTCACCCGGGCGCTGGAGGGGTCCGAGGTGGTCGCGATCACCTCGGGGCTGACCGACCTGCGCGAGGCGGAGGCGCTGCTCGAGCAACGGCTGCCGGGTCGCTGGACCCGGATCGAGTGGGGCATGGGCTCCGCGGAGAACCGGGCGCGCTTTCGCGCAGTGCGGGAAGCCTCCGGTGTGTCCATGCTGCCGATGTTCATCGGCCGCGACGGGTTGATTGGCGGCCTGCCCGAATTGCGCCGGCACCTCGGCGCCCCGGATGTCCGGGAAGGCGGGCGGGTCCCGGCGGCAGGTGACGACGACCAGGCCTTCCTGCTTCGGGTGCTGGGCTACGGCGGGCTGGTCCCCTTTGTTTTCTTCGGGATCGCCGCCTGGTTCGGGACCAGCGACTGGCAGGTCTTCGCGCTGCACGCCCTCGCGGTCTACGCCGCGGTGATCCTCTCGTTTCTCGGTGCGATCCACTGGGGCCTGGCTCTCGCCGATCCCGCTCACCGGGTCTTCGGGCTGGCTGGACCGGCGTGGGCGGTGCTGCCGTCGATCGCCGCCTGGTTGGCCCTGCTGCTGCCGAAGACGGCGGCGCTGATCGTCCTGCTGCTGCTGTTTCCCCTGGTGTTGTGGGTGGACCGCGCGAGCCTGCGCGCGATGCCGCTACCGCCCGGATACCTTACGCTGCGCGCCCATTTGACGCTGGGCGCAGCACTTTTCCTACTATCTGGCACCGTTGTCAGCCTGACCATCCAGTGACGGCTCATGCCGCACGCCCCCAACCGAGGAACCGAACATGACCGCCGTGACGCGACCGATCAAGATCAAACAGGAACAGCCCGACGAGGCCCATCCGGCCGTGGCCAGCGTCGAGAAGATGGCCGCCCACTACAGTGAAGTCCTGAGCGGGCTCGGGGAGGACGTCGACCGCGAGGGGCTGGTCGACACACCGACCCGGGCGGTGAAGGCTCTGAAGTACCTGACGCGGGGCTACACGATGGATCTCGAGGAGATCGTGAACAACGCCCTGTTCACCTCCGACAACGACGAGATGGTCCTGCTCAAGGATGTCGAGCTGTATTCGCTGTGCGAGCATCACGTGCTTCCCGTGATCGGCAAGGCGCACGTCGCCTACCTGCCGAATGGCCGGGTGATCGGTTTGTCCAAGATTGCCCGCATCGTGGACATGTTCGCCGCACGCCTGCAGATCCAGGAGAACATGACCCGCCAGATCGCCACAACCCTGATGGATGTCACACAGGCCCGCGGCGTCGCGGTGGTTGTCGAGGCCCGGCACATGTGCATGACCATGCGTGGCATCGAGAAGCAGCACAGTTCGATGACCACGTCGGTGATGTTGGGGGCCTTCCGGGAGGACCCGCGCACTCGCGAGGAATTCCTCGACCTGATCCGGCGCTGATCCCTCGCCCGATCCTGCCTCCGGTCGGGAGCGGCGGGTCAGCGCGGCACGCGGGCCGCGCTGAGCGCACGGGCTCGTGCGAAACGTTTGACCCACACCGCCCCGGGTGTTACCAGTACGGATGGGGAAGGCCCGTGCGTCGGTGCCGCCATGGCCGTCGGGCGCCGGGCTGCCCCAACTCATCCCTGGAGAGAGGATCATGACGCAGAACAGCAGACTCCGGCGTTTCGGCCTTGCGGCCCTGGTGGGTGGGGGCCTCGTGGCCGTGGGCCCGGCACAGGCGATCGATTTCGGTGACATGATGAGCCCCGATCGATTCATGAGCCCCGATCGCTGGTTCGGCGGCGCTGACCGCGATCGCGACCGGGACCAACGGGACCCTTACTACGGCCCCCGGCCCGGAGAACCCCCCCGTGCGGCCGGGCCCCCCGCGCAGCAGCCTTTCGCGCAACAGCAGTGGGGCCAGCAGCCGTTGGGGCCGCAACCTTTCGGTCAGCAGCAATGGGGTCAGCAGCCATGGGGCCAGGATCCATGGGGCCAGGATGCCTGGGGTCAACAGCCGTGGGGCCAGCCGCCGCCGGGTGCGACACCCTTTGACCAGCCGACGGCGCCACCGATGGAGGGCGTTCCGGAATGGACCGATCCGCGCGCGCCCGAACCGGCCCCGCGCGCGCCGGGTATGGACTATGGTTTCCCCGGCTACGGAACCCCGGCGCCGCAGTGGCGCCCGCCGCCGGTGCCCGACGAGCGCATGCAGCAACGGATGCGCGAGCTGGAACAGCGTATCGAGGCACTCGAGCGCCGACGTCCCGAGCCGCGTCGCGCCCCGCCGATGGAACCGCGCCAGCCGGAATTCCCGGCGGCGGATCGCGATCGGCCCGAGTTCCCGCCGCTTGAACGGGAGCCGCGAAGCTATCCGTCCTTCGACCGCTGAACCCGGATGCGCCCGATGACCCCCACTTCGCGGCGGCGGGCTGCGAGCGTCCGGGGACCGATTGGAAAATCGGTTCCCGGGGCCGCCGTGCTGTTCGGCGTGTTTCCGCAGGCGCGTGTTTCCCGGCCGGTGCGGTCGGGATTGCCATGAGCAGTGATCGGGAACCGGCGCCCGGCGCGCTGTTGCCTGCGGCGCCGCTCGCTGCCCGGTCCGCACCGCCATGGCGTTCCTGAAATTCCTTCCCCGCAGCGCTTTCCTGATCGCGCTCGCCGGCGCAGGCTTGCTGCTGATCTCCGGGCCGGGCGTCCGGCTGGAGCTTTGGGAATTTCCGACCGGTTTCCAGATGATGCGCTGGGCCACATTCCTCGGCTTCGGGGGGCTGGC
>PWRV01000150.1 GCA_003563455.1 Thioalkalivibrio sp. | reverse complement strand
CGCTCGGGCACCGGCATCGGCGTCTCGCGCCCGGGCAGGGCCTCGGTGGGATCGGGAATACGGGTCTTGTGCATCGCGGCAAACAGCATCAGGAACTCCTCAGGGCCGACCCGGCGCTTCGAGGCGAAGCGGTTCGCCGGGATCGTGGTCGGTGCGCACGCAGATCAGGCCGTCGCGCACGCGCACGTCGCGGATGCGACGGTTCCGGGGCTCGAGCATGCGGGCTTCGGCGACCACGGCATTGTCGTCTTCGGATGCTTAGTCCGGCAGGCCACGGGCGGGTTCCGCAACCAGACCGGAACGGGCGCAGTCCCTCGCGAGTGCACGGACCGCAGTCACCAGCTCCTCTGCCTGCCCGGCGCGCAATCGGGCCCGCAGGTGTTCCACCAGGTCGGCCTGGCGTGTCTGCAGCTCGCGGGCGAGGGACATCAGTCCCGCCCGCTCGTCCTGCTGGCGCGCCAGTTCGAGTTCCGGCGCATCCTGCGGCAGCGTCAGGGACAGCTCGATCAATTTGCGCGTCCGGGCGGCACCGGCCTCCTCCGAGGCCTCGGCCAGTTCCTGCCCAAAGACCTGCAGATCGTGGATCTCGCCCAGCAGTTCCTGCAGCACCTTCAGTTCCCGGACCCGCTCGACCGCGTCGGGGAGCGCGATGACCAGCGGCTCGAGCAGGTAGCGCAGGCGCTTGCCGCTGATGCGCGCGATGTGCAGGGGCTCCTCCGAGGTGTCCGCGAGGATGTTCGCGCACTGCGTGGCGAAGTCCCCGCTGGCCTCCAGCAACAGTCCTGCGGTCACCTCCGCGAAGCGGTGCCGGGGATCGTCCCGCTTCGCCTTGAGCCGGGCGCGCAGTGGCCTGTGCACCAGCCGGAAGCGCTCCGCCAGGGTCGCCCGGAGTTCCGCGTATTCCGCCTCGAGCCGGCGTTCCAGGCGCTGCTGCAACCACTCGAAGCCCGGCCGGTGGTGGGGTTTCGGGTCGGCCCGCCGTTGCGCGAGCCGTGCCAGCTGCACCTCCGTGTCGCGTGCCGCGCCCGTGGCGTCGACCACGGCCTTCAGGCGGCGGCGCAGCTTCCGCGTGACCACGTCGGCCAGGTACGGCCGGTAAGCCTTCTCGATGCTGCGCGCGCGCCGGATGGCGACCCGGAACTGATGCACCGCCTCCGGGGCGTCCAGTTCGCCCGCCAGCGCGTCCGCCGCCGCCAGGCGCTTGCGCATCAGCAGCCGGGCGACCTGGCCGACCGGGCGCTGCATGTGGGAGGGTTTGACGGTCAGTATCCTGGCAACCATCGGCGCATACTAATCGGCCGTTTGTTACAGGTTCTACCTTGACCGATTACCGGCCGCACCGGCATCGGGCGGATCGCGATACGGATTCGGCTGGCCGTCGGGGCGGGTACGCAGCAGGCGCATGGTCCAGAGATACTGCGCCGGCGTCTCGCGGATCGCGCGCTCGACCGCCGCATTCATCGCCCGCGCGTCGGCGCTGTCGTCGCCGCTCGGAAAATCCTCCAGCGGCGGCCACAGCTTCAGCACATACTGATCCCCCGCTGCGTCGTAACTCGTGAAACTCGGCAGTACCGCGGCGCCGGTCAGGCGTGCGAGACGGCCCAGCGCGGTCAGCGTCGCCTTGCGCACGCCGAAGAAATCCGCGAAGACCGCCCCCTCGGCGCCCAGGTCCTCGTCCGGCAGGTAATAGAAGAACCGCCCCCTGCGGATCTGGCGGATCGCCGGTCGCAGCCCCTGTTCCCGGGTGAAGATGTCGCCGGAGTAACGAGTCCGTGACCGGTGGTTCACCCACTCCACCACCGGGTTCCGCATCGGCTTCGCGAAGGAGACCCCGTCGTAGGACTGGCTCATGCGCAGCCCGCCGTGATCCAGCGCCACCGAGTGCGGCGCGAGTACGATCACCGGGACTTCCCGGGCATGCAGCCGCTGATAGTGTTCCTCGCCGACGATGCGAATACGGGCCGCGTGTATCTCCGGGGACCCGAACCAGAGCATCCCGTAATCGAGCATGCTCTGCGCCGCATAGCGGTAGTGCTCGCGCAGCAGGCGTTCCCGCTGTTCCGGTGTCAGATCCGGGAAACACCACGACAGGTTCACCCGCGCGATGTGCCGGCGCTTCGGGGATCCGGCGCGCAGCGCCCAGGCGAGCCCTGGCACCATCCCGCGAAGCAGCAATCTCGGCAGCCGGTGCAGCAGCCACAGCAGACCGAGGCCGAGCCACGTACCCCAGTGCCGCGGCGACGCGTGGCGCCAGGTCAGTTCGGGACGGTAGGCATCCGCCCCGGCGGGCGCGTCGCCGGCCCTGGCGCTCATTGCCCGCCGGCAGGGGGGTCGATCTGCTTGCGCGCCCGACGGGCGAAGACCTCCATCTCCTTCGCCGCCTGGAGATCACCCTTGTCACGAGCCACGGCGGCGCCGCGCTCGCACGCTTCCAGTGCCCGGACCGGCTCGCCGGCATCGAGCAGGCTCCGCCCGAGCAGCTTCCAGGCCGCCGAATAGCCTTCATCCTGCTCCAGCGCACGTTCGAGGTGCGGGATCGCGTCGCCGACCCGGCCCGCCGCAACCAGTGCGTTCGCCAGCGAGAGGCGCAGCATCGGCGAATCCTGACCGGCCTCGAGCATGGCCTCGAAACGGGGGATCATGTCGGCCATTATGGCTCCTCCGGCTTCGTTCGGGGCGGGAGATTAGCACAACCCCGGGTGGCTTACCCGCGCGCGCATCACCGGAAAAACCGCGATGTCGGCCGAAACAGGCGTTGCACGGCCTTCAGCCGATTGCGGTCGGTGAGGAAGAGGATCACGTGGTCATCGGCGTGGATCACCGTGTCGTGGTGGGGCACGATCACCTCGCGATTGCGCACGATCGCGCCAATGCTGGCACCCCGGGGCAACCGCAGTTCGTCGATGCGGCGGTCAACCACGCGTGACGTGCGCCAGTCACCACTGACGATGGTCTCGATGGCCTCGGCCGCGCCCCGCCGCAGGCTGTGCACGGTGGCCGTGCCCTCCTCGCGCACCCGGGCCAGCAGCACGCCAATGGTCTCCTGCTGGGGCGAGAGCGCCACGTCGATCGGGCCGCCGTCCATCAGGTCGACGTATCCGGGACGGTTGATCAGCGCCATCACCTTGCGCACGCCGTGCCGCTTGGCCAGCATGCCGGAAAAGATATTGGCCTGGTCGTCGTTGGTCACCGCGCAGAACACGTCCATCTCGCCGATTCCGCAGCTTTCCAGGAAGCGGTCGTCGGCGCTGTCCCCGTTCAGCACTTCGGTGACGGATGGCAGTTCCGCGGCCAGATATTCGGCGCGCCGCGGATCACGCTCGATCAGCCGGACCTCGTAACGATCGGCGAGCGCCTCCGCCAGCCGGTGGCCGATGTTACCGCCCCCGCCCACCAGGATCCGCCGGTACGGCTTGTCCAGCTTGCGCAGTTCCGAGGTCACCGCCCGGATGTTCTTCTTCGCAGCCACGAAGAAGACCTCGTCCTCGGCCTGCACGACGGTGTCCCCATCGGGTTCGATGGGGCGGTCGCGCCGGAAGATCGCGGCGACGCGGGTGTGGATGCCCGGCATGTCGGTGCTGATCTTGCGCAGTTCGTGGCCGACGAGCGGCCCCCCGTAATAGGCCTTGACCCCGACCAGCGAAACGAGTCCGTCGGCGAAGTCCAGCACCTGCAGCACACCGGGATGTTCCACCAGGCGCTGAATCTGGCTGGTCACGATCGCTTCCGGGGAGATCAGCATGTCCACCGGTACCGCGTCCGGCGCGAAAAGTCCCGCATTGTCGTGATAGCTGCGCTCGCGCACCCGCGCGATCTTGGTGCCGATCCCGAACAGCGTGGAACCGACCTGACAGGCGAGCATGTTCACCTCGTCGGAGTCGGTGACCGCGATGAGCATCTCGGCCTCCCGCGCGCCCGCGGATTCGAGCACGCCCGGATGGCAGCCGAATCCGTTGATCGTCCGGATGTCGAGGTGGCTGGCGATGGCCTCGAGGCGATCGGCGCGGGTGTCGATCACCGTCACGTTCTGGCCGTCCCCGCTGAGGGCCTCGGCAAGGGACTGCCCCACCTGTCCGGCACCGACGATGACGATGCGCTTCAACCGGAACTCCGCGCTCAGCCCTCGGCCTTGAGCTTCTTGGGATCGATGCCCAGGGTCTTGAACTTGCGGTAGAGGTGGGTTCGCTCCAGCCCGACGCGCTCCGCCAGGCGGGTCATGTTGCCCTCGCTGCGCTCGAGCTGGTGGATCAGGTACTGGCGCTCGAACTGCTCCCGGGCCTCGCGCAGCGGTAGATCGGGGAACAACCCGGCCGCGTCCAGTTCGGTCTCCTGCAGCGTCTGACCGGACAGCGTGCGCTCCACCTCCTCGCGGCTCACCTCGTCACCGGAGCCGAGGATCATCAGCCGCTGCACGAAGTTGCGCAGTTCGCGGACGTTGCCCGGCCAGTGATAACGACGCAACTGTTCCAGGGCTCCCGGCTGGAAGGTGCGCACCGGCAGCCCCTCCTGCTGATGCAACTGGATCATGTGGTAGTTGAGCAGTGCAGGGATGTCCTCGGGGTGTTCGCGCAGCGGCGGAATCTTCAGGGGCAGCACGTTCAGGCGGTAGTACAGATCCTCCCGGAACCGGCCCTGCGCGACGGCTTCACCAAGGTCGGTCCGGGTCGCCGCCACCACCCGGACGTTGACGGTGATCGCCTGGGTGCCGCCGATCCGGGTGATGCGCTGCGTGTCCAGCGCGTGCAAGAGCCGGCCCTGCGTCTGCGGATCCATCTCCGCCACCTCGTCCAGGAATAGCACTCCCCCGGCGGCCTGCTCCAGCAGCCCGAAACGTACACGTTCTCCCTGTTCGGTGCCGAAAAGCTCGGCCACGGATTCCTCACCGGACAGCGAGCCGACCGCGACCACGATGAACGGATTGTCGCGACGGGCACTGCGCCCGTGCAGATAGCGCGCGAAGGTGTGCTTGCCCACGCCGGCCTCGCCGGAGATCAGGACCCAGGTGTCGTGCTGCGCCATGCGCTGCACCTGGTCGCGCAGATTGTTCATCACGGCACTGTCGCCGACCGGCTCGGCGATCGCGGCGCCAAAGCGGCGCAGCCCCTGGTTCTCGCGCTGCAGCCGGTCCGACTCGAGCGCATTGCTCAGCGTGATCGTCAGCTTGTCGATGGAGAGGGGCTTTTCGATGAAATCGTAGGCACCGAGCCGGGTCGCGTCGACCGCGGTCTCCACGTTGCCGTGCCCGGAAATCATCACTACCGGGAAGGGCAGACCGTCCTCGTCGCTCCATTCCTTCAGCAGGCTGATCCCGTCGCCGTCCGGCATCCAGACATCCAGCAGGACCAGGTCGGGACGCCGGGCCCGCCGGGCCGTCTTCGCCTCCGCAACCGAACCGGCGAGCGCCACCTCGTAGCCCTCGTCCTCCAGCACATCGCGCAGCAGCATGCGGATGTCCGGCTCGTCGTCCACCACCAGTACGTACGCTACGCTCATTGCCGTTCGTCTCCGACGTCGCCAGTGTCACCGCCATGGTCGACCGGAATCCGGATCACGAACACGGCGCCCCCGGAAGCCTCCCCCGAGGGCTGATTATGGCATTCAATGATGCCCCCGTGCTCTTCGACGATCTTCTGCGCCACCGCCAGACCCAGTCCGGTACCCCGCGGCTTGTCCGTGGTATAGGGCTCGAAAATGCGCTCCAGGAACTCCGGGCGGATGCCGGGCCCGTTGTCCGCAACCCGCAGTTCAACCCGCCGGCCGTTGCCGTCGTCGAGGGCGCGCGTCGCCACCCGGACCTCGCCCGCAGGCTGCTGGGCAACGGCCTCCATCGCATTCTTGATCAGGTTATGCAGCAACTGCCGGAGACGACCGGCGTCCGCCCGGATGGCCGGCAGCCCCGGTTCCAGATCGAGCACGATCCGGGCATGTTCCACACCCCCGTAGAGCTCGCAGACGTCGCGCAACAGCGCGTTCAGATCCAGTGGCACCAGGGCAAGCCGCGGTGCCTGGGCATAGTCGCGGAAGGCGTTGACCAGGGTCTTCATCGCCTCCACCTGCTGGATGATGGTCTGGGTCGCCCGGTCCAGGACCTCTCGGTCGGAACCGTGGAGGGTCTTGCCCAGCCGCCGGGAGAGCCGCTCGGCGGAGAGCTGGATCGGCGTCAGCGGGTTCTTGATCTCGTGTGCGAGCCGCCGGGCCACCTCGCCCCAGGCGGCATCGCGCTGGGCGCGCAGGAATTCGGTCATGTCGTCGAAGACGATTGCGTGCAGGCCACGGTTGTTGCCGAGGTTCGGCAGCCACACGGCCCGGGTCATCAGCACCTTGCGCCCGGTGCGCGTGAACACCACGACCTCGCGCGACCACTCCTGCTCGCGGCGGGTCAGCGCGTCACTGATCGCATCGAAGAACTGCGATACCAGCGGGCACTCGCCGTCGTACTCGGAGAGGAAACGGTTGTGGCCGGCCCACAGGTCGCACTCGAGGATCTGGCAGGCGGCCCCGTTCGCGGTGCGCAGGCGCAGGCTGCCGTCGAGCGCAAGCACCCCGGAGCGCAGGTGCTGCAGCACGCTTTCGAGGTAGGCGCGCTCCGCATCGAGGAGCCGGCGATTGCGCTCCGCCTCCTGCCGCGCCTCGCTCAGCGTGCGCGTCATCGCGTTGAACGAACGCACCAGGAAACCGAGCTCGTCGTCCCGGCTGACCGCGAGCCGGGTGCTGTAGTCGCCGGAGGCCACCAGACGGGTGCCCTCGGCGAGATCCGTCACCGGCCGCACCAGTCGGCGGGCGACGAGCAGCCCCGCCCAGAGCGCGGCCATCAGCGAGATCGCCAGCGCCAGGGACATGGTGAAGATGAAGCCCTGCTTGATCGGCCCGCGCAAATAGGCGAACTCCCGGTAATCGACGAAGGCGTCCTGCACCCGCACCGCCAGTGCGCTCATGCGCGGATCGACGGGATAAATGCCCTGCAGGATGCGACTGTCGGCACCCGGCCGGCGGTTACCGGTTGCCGCCACCACGCGGATCACGAGGCTTCCGTCCGCTTGCGGTTCGAGCCGTGTAAAGGGCTGTCCGGGGCTCATGCGCAACAGCACGTCAGAGCCGGGCGGCGAAGGCAGCCGCCGGATCGGGCTGTCGGTACTGGAGGCAATGATCCGGTTGTTCGCGCCGACCAGGGTCAGCTCCTGGGCGCCCATCTGGGCACGGACATCGTTCAGGGCCAGCGGCACCAGGCTCTCGGACACGTCCTGCAGCTGTCCCATGATCTCCTGCGTCTCCTGCGCCAGCTGCCGCACGCGCAGGTCCAGCGACGAGCGGGACAGCTCCAGCGCGTCCTCCAGCGCCCCCTCGACCCGCACGTCGAACCACGAGTCCACCCCCTCGTTCAGGAACTTGAACGAGAAGTAGTAGACCACCGTGACCGGCAGCACCGCGACAAGCATGAAACCGGCCACGAGGCGCAGCGTCAGGCGGCTTCCGGGAACGCCGTCCCGGTACTGCACGATCAGGCGCGAGAACTGGTAGATGATCAGGGTCCCGAGCGCCACCAGGACCAGGCCGTGAAAGGCCAGCAGCCACAGGAACAACTGCTCGAAGCGAGCGGAATTCTGGGCGGCGTCGCCCATCAGCACCAGCGAGGCCAGCAGCAGCAGGAACAGCAGGACCATGCCCAGCAGGCCCCAGGGGAAACGCCTCAGTCCAAGGACCACCGATACCACCCCAGTCGTGTCACATAGGCGCTGCGCAGCCGCGCATCCCATTGCAGGGGCAACGGCAGGGCCGCGTGATCCACCTGGATCCGCGTCGCCAGCGTGTAGTCGCGCTCCGGTCGCAGCGAATTCCGATCCACATCCAGCACCATCCGCCCGAGGCGCCGGGCGAGAAGCTCCAGCGCGTCACCAAGGGTCGGCGCAAGATCGGTCTGCTCGCGGTCGTGATCCGTGACCACGTAGTGCCGGCTCAGCTCGTAGTACTCCAGACGCACCGAGCGGGTTTGCGCCGTCACGATCTGCTCGCCGATCAGCCACCGCCGGTACTCCAGCCGGGCCTCGGCGACGAAATCCACGCCCACGCCATTCGCGAGCGCATCGAGCACCACATCGGGCAGGCCCATGTCCAGGTACATGCGCACCAGCAGACGATCGTCACCCTGCCAGACGTGATCAGCCTGCCGGATCTCGGCCGCCATGGTGGCCGATGGCGCCAGCAGCATCAAGACGATCGCTCCCGCCAACAGATACCGCATCGGATCAGGCCTGGCGCTCCAGCAGCGCATAGTAGAAGCCGTCCATTCCCCGGGCGCCCAGCGCGATCGCGCGGCCCACGTCCCGGTCGATCCCGCCAGGAAAGTCCGAAGGGCAGACGTGCGCCTCCGGTCGGCCGGCAAGCCAGGCGGCCACCACCGTTTCGTTCTCCGCGCGCAGCAGCGAACACGTCGCGTACAGCAACCGCCCTCCGGGGCGCAGCAGGTCCCACGCGGCAGTCAGCAGCGCGCTTTGGCGGGCCGCCAGATCGGGAATATCACGCTGGCGCCGGAGCAGCTTGATGTCCGGGTGCCTGCGGATCACCCCGGTTGCGGAACACGGGGCATCGAGCAGGATCGCATCAAAGGGTTCCCCGTCCCACCAGACCTCCGGATCGGACAGATCGCCAACCCACATGCGGGCACGGTAATCCAGCCTGCGCAGGTTGTCCCGAACCCGCCCGAGGCGGCCACCGTCGATGTCCAGTGCGATCAGGTCCAGTTCGCCGTCCGCACACTCCAGCAGGTGCCCCGTCTTGCCGCCGGGCGCCGCACAGGCATCCAGCCCCCGGTCTCCGGGCTTCGGGGCGAGCAGCAGCGCCGCCCACTGGGCCGCCGCATCCTGCACCGACACCAGTCCCTCGGCAAACCCGGGCAGATCCTGCACGTCCGCCGCCCCGGCGAGCGTCAGCGCGGACGGGACCAGCGGGTGCGGTTCAGCGACAACGCCCTGTTCCGCCAGTCGCGACCCCATCTGCTCCCGGGAGATCCGGGCGAGGTTCACGCGAAGGGTCATCGGTGCGGGCTCGGTCGTGGCCTGGAGCACGGCCTCCTGCTGGTCGGGAAACGCGTCCCGGATCCCCCGGATCAGCCATGACGGGCAGGCGTAGCGTGTCACCGCATTGCGGTCCATCACCGCTGCAAGCTGCTCGCGCTCGCGCAGCGCCCGGCGCAGCAGCGCGTTCACCAGCCCGACCGCACCCGGACGCTGCACGGTGCGGGCCAGTTCCGCGGTCTCCCGCACCGCTGCGTGATCCGGCGTGCCAAAGTGAAAGACCTCGGCCAGCCCCTGGCACAACAGCACCCGGATCACCGCATCGCGGGGCTTCAGCGGCCGGTCCAGCATCCCGTCGACCATGGCCTCGAGCCGGATGTACCAGCGCACCGTTGCATAGGCGAGCGCGCGGCTCCAGGCCGCCTCGCGTGCGGGCAGGTCGCGCGTCTCGTCCGCCAGCGCGACGGTCATTGACTCACCCTTCAGAATCACCCGGCTCAGCGCCGCCAGGCATTGCCGCCGCGGAATCCAGCCGGTCTGGCGGAGGTTCATTCATCGCCCCCGAAGCGGCGCCCGCGCAGCGTTTCGCCACGGGCCCAGGCGCTCGCGGGAACCGGCCTGCGCCCGGGAAGCTGCACCAGCAGCAGGCGTAACAGACCGGCGCCTGTCGCTACATCCACGCCCTCCGGCCCGGTCGCGACCACCGTGCCCGGCGGCGCTGCAACCTCATCGACCGCCCGGGGCAGGCCTGCCTGGTGAATCCGGAGCACCCGCTCGCCAAGGCGCGTCTGCGCAACCGGCCAGGGCTGTAAGGCACGCACACGCCGGGCGATCCGGACCGCGGGCTCGCTCCAGTCCACCCAGGCCTCCGACTTTTCGACCTTGCGCGCGTAGAGCACGCCCGACTCCGGCTGAGGCAACGGCTGCAGGTCGCCCGCGAGAATCGCGTCCAGGTGTTCCACGAGCAGTGCCGCACCCATCGCGCCAAGACGTTCGGTCACCTCCGGGGCGGTCACCTCCTCATCCAGCGACAGGTGTTCGCAAGCGTAGACCGGACCGGTGTCCAGGCCCGCCTCCATCCGCATCAGGCAGACGCCGGTCTCGGCGTCCCCGGCGAGGATCGCCCGCTGCACCGGGGCCGCACCGCGCCAGCGCGGCAGCAGGGAGGCATGGATGTTCAGGCAGCCGAAGGCGGGGATCGACAGCGCCGCCGGCGGCAGGATCAGTCCGTACGCGGCAACGACGAGCAGATCCGGTTCCAGCTCTCGCAGGCGCTCGAGGGCGTCCGCGGACTTCAGCGACGCGGGCTGCAGCACGGGGATTCCCGCGTCCTGCGCCACCCGCTTCACCGGACTCGGGCTCAATTTGCGGCCGCGTCCCGCGGGGCGATCCGGCTGCGTGTAGACCGCGACGGGACAGCGTCCCGATGCCATCAGCGCCTCGAGCGCGGGAACCGCGAATTCCGGAGTTCCGGCGTAAACGATGCGCCGGTCGGCGGCCATCAACGACCGGCGGCGGAGCCGGCCAGCGCCGGGCTGCCGGACGGCGCCCTGGCCGCCTGCTTTTCCAGCTTCTTGCGGATGCGGTTGCGCTTCAGGGTGGAGAGATAGTCGACGAAAAGCTTGCCGTCGAGGTGATCGATCTCGTGCTGGACGCAGACGGCAAGCAGGCCGTCGAGCTCGGTTTCGAAGCCCTCGCCGTCGCGGTTCCGCGCGCGCACCCGGACCCGCTCGGCCCGACGCACCGTCTCGTAGAAGCCCGGGACGGAGAGGCAGCCCTCGTCCATCTCCTCTTCTCCCTCGCGACTGACGATCTCCGGGTTGATCAGGCAGTGGGGCTCGGTCTGGTCCTCCGACACGTCCGCGACCAGGACTCGCTTCTGCACATTGATCTGCGTGGCCGCAAGGCCGATTCCGGGCGCCGCGTACATGGTCTCGAACAGGTCGTCGACCAGCTGCCGGACCGAATCGTCCACCTGCTCCACCGGGTGGGCGCGCAGGCGCAGGCGCGGGTCCGGAAAGTGAAGAATTTCTCTAAGTGCCATCGGTAAAACCTCGGTCTTGTGTACTGTGCCGGCGCCGTTTTTCTGCTAACGTCTAAAGATCAGGGCGGCAGCTGCCGCTCCAGGGGATTAAGATCGGTCGGCGACGCCGTTTCCGTTCCCCGGCTTTCTTCCGCAAGCGGGAGAGGGACCGGAAGCGTGGCGCAGTCGAGCTCGGCGCCGATGGGACGCTGCACCGTCGCCGGGCCTGATTTGCAGTATATTGGGTCATCGGTTCATTTTACGAGAGAACCGCAAACCGGCACGGACACTGCGGCGCAGCTGTCCGGTCGGATGTTGAGACAGCGGCGGCCGGCAGGAATTCGCCCGAAAGGGCAAGCGGTGACGGTTGCAGAATACGCCGGGCGGACGTCGCGGGGACAGGCACAGGGGGAAGACGATGTTCGATGCGAGGGCTGCAGCACGCGTGCGCCAAACGGCCGTTGTTGTCCTGTTGGCACTGGGATTGGCCGCCTGCGCGACCGCTCCGGAACCCGCGGCTCCGGAACCGGACCCGGCTCCGGAGCCGATGGCGGCACCCGAACCGGAACCAGCACCGGAACCGGTGCTCCGCCCCACGGCGCCGGAGCGGTACGTGGTCCAGGAGGGCGACACGCTGTGGAGCATTGCCAATGTCTTTCTGCGCGATCCGTGGTACTGGTCGGAGATCTGGCTGGTCAACCCCCAGGTACGCAATCCTCACCTGATCTATCCCGGTGACGTCCTGAGCATCCACTTTGTCGATGACCGGCCGCGCGTAATGGTCGACCTCGGCCCGCGCATCCGCATCGAGGAACTCGAGGAGGAGCCCTTCCCGATCGCCGCGCTGCAGCCCTTCATGTTCCGGGCACGCGTGGTCGACGACGAAACCCTCGAGCAGGCTCCCTACATCGTGGCCGCCCGGGACGAGCGCGTGCTCTTCGGCCCCGGCGACGAGGTCTACGTGCGCAACGCCCCGGACGCCGAGCAGTATGACCTCTACCAGCTGGTCCGAAGGGACCGGATGCTGGTGGACCCGGTGACGCGAGAGGAGCTGGGCGTGGCGACCATCCCGGTCGGCGAGGCCGAGATCCTGCGGGGCGGCGAAATCGCGACCGCGCTGATCAGCGTCGGCGAGCGCGAGGCCCTGCGTGGCGACCGCCTGATCGGCTTCGACGAGGATCCCGACCTGCTGTTCGACATCAGCAACCCGCCCCCGGGGGTCGAGGGCGAGGTGATCCTGCTGTTCGACGCGATCAGCCAGATCGGCACTTATCAGGCCGCCGTGATCAATCGTGGCGAGCGCGAGGGCGTCCAGGATGGCCAGGTCTTCGCGGTGTGGGAAGCGGGACGCACCGCTTCCGATCCCGTCGCCGGCCGGGGCAACGACGTCGTGCAGCTGCCCGAGGAGGAGGTCGGCAGACTGATGGTGTTCCGCACCTTCGAAAAGGTGGCCTACGGGCTGGTGATCGAGTCCACGCGACCCATCCGTGAAGGGTTCAAGACCCGACACCCCTGATCCGGCAAACACGGCGCCGAGGGAACGGCTGCGCGACTGGCTCCGCCTGCTGCACACGCCCGGACTCGGCCCGCGGCGTGTCGCCCGCCTGCTGGAGGCCTTTGGTACACCCGCAGCCGCACTGCAGGCCGACGCCCGGGCCTGGGCGGCGGCCGGCGCCGGCGGCACCCCGTGCGAGGGCGCCGACATCGCGGTGCGCGAAGCCGGCGTCGACGCCGACCTGCACTGGCTGGAGCGTGACTCCCGGCACTCCATTCTGACCCGCGACGACCCGGATTACCCGCCCCTGCTGGCCCAGCTGCCGGATCCGCCGCCGGCCCTGTACCTGCTCGGGGATCCCGCGATGCTGCGGCGACCGCAGATCGCGATCGTGGGCAGTCGCGAGGCGACGCCCCAGGGTCTGCGCACCGCCGAGCGATTCGCGCGGTCGCTGGCCTCGGCGGGGCTGACCGTGACCAGCGGCCTCGCCCGCGGCATCGACGCCGCCGCCCACAAGGGCGCACTCTCCGGACCAGGAGGCAGCACCGTGGCTGTGGTGGCCACCGGCCCGGATCGGGTCTACCCTGCCGCGCACCGCCGCCTCGCACACCGCGTTGCAGACCAGGGCCTGATCGTGTCTCTTTGGCCGGTGGGCACCGTGGCCCGCTCCGGCCACTTCCCCCAGCGCAACCGCGTGATCAGCGGGCTGGCCCTCGGCACCCTGGTGGTCGAGGCCGCCTTCCGCAGCGGGTCGCTGATCACCGCGCGCCTCGCGGCCGAACAGGGACGATCGGTGTACGCAGTCCCCGGCTCGATCCTGAGCCCGGTGAGCCGAGGCTGTCACCGACTGATCCAGGAAGGGGCACAGCTGGTTGAATCGCCCGACGACATCCTGGAGGATCTCGCCGACTGGCTTGGCGTCGGTGGTCACTCCGGCGCTCCGGAACCGCCTTCCGACGCTGCCGGCATGCTCGACCCCGAGCACGAGCGGGTGCTGAAACTGATGGGATTCGACCCCGTGAGCCTCGAGGAATTGCTGCAGCGCACTGGATTGACCGTGGAGGTGCTTTCCTCCATGCTGGTTTTGATGGAACTCAACGGCCGTGTCGCCTCACTCAGCCACGGGCGCTACCAGCGCCTTGATGCAGGACCGCCCACGACATGAAAGAAGACGTGCTGGACGTGCTGATGTACCTGTTCGAGCACTACATGGACGACGACGCGGAGAACGAACCGGATCGGCAGGATCTGCAGGCACGCCTGGACGAGGCCGGTTTTCACTCCGCCGAGATCGACCAGGCGCTGGGGTGGCTGGACCGCCTGGTCAGCGAGGAACCGGTTGCCGGGCGACTCGGGTCCGAGGCAGCGCAGCGGGTCTATACCTTCGACGAGCAGCACCGGCTGAATCTCGAGGCCCGCGGGTTCCTCGTGTTTCTGGAACAGAACGGGTTGCTGACTACGGGGACCCGCGAGCTGGTGATCGACCGTGTAATGGAACTGGATGCGGACGTGATCGACCTGTACCAGCTGAAGTGGGTCGTGCTGATGGTGCTGTTCAACCAGCCCGACGACAACATCGCCTACTCGCGCCTCGAGGAAGTGGTGATGGCGGAGAGCGTGCCCGCACTGACCGAATATCTTCACTGAAGGCCGGGTAGCGCAGCCCTGCGTCCGCAGCAATCCTGAACCGACACCCCGCCTGCGGCCCGTCCGCGCGGCTTTCGCCAGTGCCGTGCAGACGCGTTTTTCTTGAACCCGGGTGCATACGGAGTGGTCCCGAGCGACATGAACAAGAACCTCGTCATTGTGGAATCGCCTGCAAAGGCCAAGACCATCGGCAAGTACCTGGGGCCAGACTTCACCGTGCTGGCGTCCTACGGACACGTGCGCGACCTAAGGCCGAAGGAGGGCGCGGTGGATCCGGATGCCGGGTTCCGGATGAGCTACGAGGTGATCGAGCGCAATGAACGCCAGGTCCAGTCGATCGCCCGGGCCCTGAAGGCGGCTGACACACTGATCCTCGCGACCGACCCCGACCGGGAGGGCGAGGCCATCTCCTGGCACTTGCTGGAGATCCTCCGCGAGCGCGGGTTGCTCGGTGACCGGCCGGTTAAGCGGGTGGTATTCCACGAGATCACGCAACGGGCGATCAGGGAGGCGATTGCCCAACCGCGCACGCTCTCCACGGACCTGATCAACGCGCAGCAGGCGCGCCGCGCGCTCGATTACCTGGTCGGCTTCAACCTGTCGCCGCTGCTCTGGCGCAAGATCAAGCGGGGCCTCTCTGCAGGGCGGGTGCAGAGTCCGGCACTGCGGATGATCTGCGAGCGCGAAGACGAGATCGAGCGCTTCGTTGCGCGCGAGTACTGGACCATCGATGCGCAGGTGCAACGCGAGGACCAGCCTTTCTCCGCGCGACTCACCCATCTCGACGGGCACAAGCTCGACCAGTTCGACCTGAACTCCGACGCCCTGGCGCACGACGCCCGGAACCGACTGCTGAAGGCGGCTGACGGCCAACTGCGCGTCGATTCCGTCGAGAAAAAGCAGCGCAGGCGCAATCCGGCAGCCCCCTTCACCACGTCGACCCTCCAGCAGGAAGCCTCGCGCAAGCTCGGCTTCACCGCCAGCCGCACGATGCGCGTCGCCCAGCAACTCTACGAGGGTATCGACCTCGGCAGCGGCGCAATCGGTCTGATCACCTACATGCGCACCGACTCGGTGACCCTCGCCGGCGAGGCCATCGCCGAAATCCGCGGCCTGATCGAGGAGCGCTACGGCAAGGACAACCTCCCGTCGAGCCCGCGTCAGTACAAGACCAAGTCGAAGAACGCGCAGGAGGCGCACGAGGCGATTCGCCCGACTTCGGTGCGGCGGATCCCGCACGAGGTCCGCGACCGCATGAGTTCGGACCAGGCCCGGCTCTACGAGCTGATCTGGAAACGCACCGTCGCAAGCCAGATGGTCCATGCGACCTTCGACACCGTCGCAGCCGACCTCGTGCCCGGGGACAGCGAGCACCGCTTCCGGGCCACCGGTTCCACCCTGCGCCACGCCGGCTTCATCGCCGTCTACCAGGAGGGCCGTGACGAGGTCAGTCGGGATGACGAGGAACGGCGCCTGCCCGAATTGACCGAAGGCATGGTCCTGGACCTGCTCGACATCCACGCGGAACAGCACTTCACGGAACCGCCCCCGCGCTACACCGAAGCGAGCCTGGTCAAGACCCTCGAGGAATACGGCATCGGCCGGCCTTCGACCTACGCCAGCATCATCTCCACCCTGCAGTCGCGCGAATACGTGGAGATGGACGGCAAGCGCTTCCTGCCCACCGACATTGGCCGGATTGTGAACGCCTTTCTGACCCAGCACTTCACCCGCTACGTCGACTACGACTTCACCGCGAAGCTGGAAGACGAGCTGGACGAGATCGCCCGGGGAGAGAAGGACTGGATTCCGGTCCTCGAAAACTTCTGGACGGACTTCCGGGACCAGGTCGAGGACAAGGCGGCGAGCGTAAGCCGTGCCGAGGCGGTTCAGTCGCGCGATCTGGGCACCGACCCGAAAAGCGGGCGGCCGGTGAGCGTTCGCCTGGGCCGCTTCGGCCCCATCGTTCAGATCGGCACCAAGGACGACGAGG
>PWRV01000279.1 GCA_003563455.1 Thioalkalivibrio sp. | reverse complement strand
TTCCAGGATCAGAGTGTGCTGAAGCTGGCGGCCGAGGTGCGGGAGAACTGATGCAACCGGGTCACCGGCCGGGCCGCGCGACTTCCGCGGCCGGCGACGGTGACTGCAGCGGGGCTGGAATCAGTAGATGAAATCCGGAAGGTGCGATCTCAGGACCGCGAGATCATCGACCTTGACCACGTTCTTGGACACTTCGGCCCGGACGACCTGGGCGACATTACGGTCCAGCCGGTCGCGCAGCGCTCCCAGGAAGGACGGAGACGCAACGATGACGAGGTGCTTGAACACGCCTTCGTGATGTGCGGACTTCAGGCGATCAGCGACCATCCGCGCAAAGCGATCGCGTTCGTAGTGCGCGGGATCGGTCGTTTCGTCCATCGCATGGCGCGCATCACCGCTCGGAGTTGCCCAGCTTCGCCCCGGGCGGTCCGAGACCAGGTCCTGGGTATTGACGCGGGATTCGGTGTGGGAAAACGCCTCCACGTCAGCGAGACCATGACAGGCGCGCCCCTCGCAGCTGAGTATGCGTGCGCGGGCGGCGTCGGCGACCACAATCCAGACAGTGTCCATTCAGTTCCTCCATGTCGGAAACAATTGATGCCCATCAGTCAGGGAGAGGCGGATTGCGGCCACCCCGCGCGGGGCGTCGTGCCGATCCTCCGATGTCTCCCTCTTCAGAGTGTAGATCCTTGTGCCCGTCACCCGGCAGAATTCACCTGACCGACAATCCCGCAGCCGGCCGCCCGGCAAGGCTTCACCACCAGAAGACCCGCCTGCTCGGCTTGATCGGCAGGCGGCCCCGCCAGTACTGGATCAGCAGGAACCCGAAGAACATGCCGCCAAGATGTGCGAAGTGCGCGACACCGGCGATGGTTCCGGTAATCCCGGCGAACAGTTCGAAGGCTCCATAGGCGATCACGAAGTACTTGGCCCGGATCGGCACTGGAATCAGGATAAAGACCAGGCGCTGGTTGGGGAACATCATCCCGAAGGCCAGCAGGATCCCGAATACGCCGCCGGAGGCGCCAATGGTCGGATAGATCTCGGTGCCCGCAACCCCATACGACGCGACCACGAGCTGGATCAGCCCGGCACCGAGCACACAGAAGAAGTAGTAGATCGCGAACAGCCGCGAGCCCCAGGCATTTTCCAGCTGCACCCCGAGCATCCACATCGCGAAGAGATTGATGAACAGGTGCAGCAGACCACCGTGCAGAAACCCGTAGGTCACCAGCTGCCAGACCTGGAATGCAGGAACCCAGACGAGATCACCGTTCTGCTCGATCACATCGGGCGTGCCCACGGGCCACAACGCGAAGTGCACCAGGAGCGTCTCGAAGGCCACGAGCTGGAGCACGAACACCACCCCGTTGGCAATCAGCAGGAAGCGGATCACCGGTGGAAAGAGGAAGGAACGCGGCTGGGGCTCGTCGGTCATCGCATTGCGTCCTGAGGAGGGGGCCGCGTGGGTTCGCGCAGTGACAGGGGCGCCGGGATGGGATCGCCTTCAGATGAAAACGGGCTGCTCAGTGGACCAACAGCCGGGCGCTCGGTTCGTCCCGGCAACGGCGAATCACCTGCCGCCGACCAGCGGCACGAAGATTACGGACAGCGCCCGGCGTTCGCTCAGGCTTCCGTCCTCTTCCTTGTCGCAGACCAGCAGATCCTGGCCGGCCCACCGGGTATCCACGGGGATGACCAGTCGCCCGCCGGTACGGAGCTGCTCCACCAGTGCCGGCGGGATGCTGTCGGCGCCGGCGGTGACGATCACGGCGTCGAAGGGCGCGGCCTCCGGCCAGCCATCGCGGCCGTTCCCGGTACGCACCTGCACGTTATCGTAACCGAGCTGCTCCAGCCGGGAGGCGGCCGCCGCGGCCAGTTCCGGCACCACTTCGATGCTGTAAACCTCACCCGCCAGTTCGGCCAGCAGCGCGGCCTGGTACCCGGAACCCGTGCCGATCTCGAGCACGCGATTGTCCGGTTGCAGTTCCAGCAGCTGGGTCATCAGCACGACGACGAAGGGCTGGGAGATCGTCTGCCCGTGCCCGATCGGCAATGCCCGGTCCTCCCAGGCCTGGCCGGTGCCGGCATCCGGAACAAACTCGTCGCGTGGAACGCGCCGGAAGGCATCGATGACCGCGGGATCCGCCGCCGGGACGCCGGTCATCGGCGCGGTGTCCCGGAATTCCCGGACCACCGACCGGACCAGGTTCTCGATCCGCTGTTCTCGTTCTTGTGTCATGGCTGCCTCGTTTTTGGGCCGATCGGGGTCCGGACGCTGTCCCGGCCAGAGCTTCCCCTCAGCTAGCGATGTAGAGTTCCAGCTGCGAGATAATGAACTGCTGCTCGTCGATGATCGCCTTCACGAGATCCCCGATGGACACCAGCCCGATCATGCGACCCTCCCTCATTACCGGCAAGTGGCGCACCCGCTTGTCGGTCATCAGGGCCATGCATTCCTCCACGGAGCGGGTTGGTTCAACGCAGGCGACCCGCTTCATCATGATCTCGCTTACCGGTGTGGTGCGGGAATTGCGTTCCAGCAGGACCACCTTGCGAGCATAGTCGCGCTCCGTGATGATCCCGACCAGACGCTCGCCGTCGAGCACTGGCAACGCGCCGATCTCGTGCTCGGCCATCAAGTGCAGGGCTTCCAGGACTGTCGCGTCGGGTTCGATGCTGTAGACATGCGTACCCTTGTCTTTCAACAAGTCCAGTGCGTTCTTCATCAGGGCCTCCGTGATTTTTCGGTCTACCCCTCAGTCTAGTCTGGATTTTCGCGCCCGCCGGGCGTAAACCTCCACGTGTCACCGGGAGCCCCCTTCCCAGTGGAAACCCGACAGCTCCGCGAGTTCCCGCGGCCGGAGCACTTCCTCGTAGCGCCGTCCATAGATGATCCAGGTCGGGTAACTTGCAACCCCGGCATTCGCGCAGACCCGCGCCATCGGTGTCCCACGACCACCCGGGCTGCATTCCACGTACGGCAAACGTTCGCTCGCGGCCCCGAACAGGCGCGATTGCTGACGGCAGGCCGGGCACCACGAGGCCCCGTAGTAACGGGCCCCGGACTCCTCGAGGTGGATCGCCAGCGCCGCGAGCCTGGGGTCCCCCGGCCGGGAGAGGAGATCGCTGGCCACAACGTGCAGGACCGCGACCACGACCAGACCCGCCGTGCCACTGCGCAGCAGCCAATGGCTCCACGGCATCCCCGGGGCCGAGCCCGGCCGCCGCAGGAAGACGACTGCCAGAATCGCGGCGATCGTCGCGAGCGACGCCAGACACCACCCGCAGAAGGCCTCGAGCGTGAACCAGCCGACCGCGGTCAGATAAACGCTCACGGACACGCCAACAAACGCGACCAACCAGAGCCGACGCCAGCTTTTGAGTCTGGGCGGCATCGCGACGGCGATCACCGCGAGGACCGCGTAAAGGCCAAAACCCCACAGCGCGATGGGCAGCCCGAGGAATGAAGACCACTGGCTCTGCTGGATCAGGTCGCACCCGCCCCCCTCCTGACAGAATGCCGGGGTCGAGCGCGTCCAGGCCGCCAATGTCAGATAGGCGGTGATCGCCATCCCGATCAGTGCAAGCCCCACGATCGCCACATCCCTGCGGCGTTCCACGGGATGCGATGCAGCGGTGCTCGCGCCCGGACGGCCCGATTTCTTCTTGCCTCGTTTCGCCTTCGCCATCCCGATTCTTCCTCCTCGTAAACGGGTTGCGGAACCCGCAAAGTCGTGACCTATGGTGCCATACCGGGTGTCCCGGGAACCGGCACGACTCGAGCCTCGAGTTCCCGACGCAGCTCGCCGATCGCGAAGGTCTCGATCAGGTCCGCGCCACGCCGATGCAGATCGAGTGCGAGCGCCGCGTCGGCGATCTCGTACACCGCAATGCGGGCCCGATGAAAGCCGATCGCACCGCTGCCGGGCAACCCCCGTACATCGCAGAAAAGATATTCCGGACGCAGTCCCGCATACGCGTGACGCTGACGCCAGCGTCTGACCACCCCGCCCAGCGCATGCCAGCCAACGATCCCCTCCCTGCTTTGGGAACGGCCGCGGGCTGCGAGAAGCAGCGGCAGCACCGAGGAGATCAGCACAGATTGTGCGGCCATGGGCTGCAGCTCTGCCGCGATTGCGTCAAGCACCCTTTCCCGGCCGAAATAACGCACCGCGGCCGGCTTTGCCTCGACGAAGCCGACCACGCCGGGGTTCGCCTCCAGGAAGCCCCGAAACTGCCCGAGCGTCGCCAGCGGCGTTTCCGCGAAAGTCTGCCCGAAGCGCCCGGGTTCGGAGGCCGACAGCGACCCGAGTCTTGACGCGCGATAGCCGGACACCGCACCCCGGACGCCGCACATCCGACGCAACGTCCGATCGTGAAACAGGACGGGAACCCCGTCCGCAGAAAGCTGCACGTCCACTTCCACGAAACGCGCGCCGGCTCCCACGGCCGCCTCGAGCGCGACCAGCGTGTTCTCGGGATACCGTGCCGCGTAGCCGCGGTGGGCGATGAGTTCGGGTATCGGCATGG
>PWRV01000221.1 GCA_003563455.1 Thioalkalivibrio sp. | reverse complement strand
CCTTGGGCACCTTGTCCGCAAGCGGGAGAGGGGAGAAATACGTGACTTTCACGCTAACTGGCATGGCTCCGGGCCACCCCAGGCGTTTCCCCGAGCCGAACCACCTCCGCCACCATTGATCTGAGGACCGTTCCATGCATCCGCAAACGCTCGTCGTGACCGGCGCCGCAGGCGGCGTCGGCAATGCCCTGCTCCACGCGATCGACCCCGCCGCCTACCGGGTCGCGCTGGTCGGCCGGGATCGGGCCCGACTCGACGCTTTGATCGCCGGCCTGCCGAGGGAACTCGAGGCGATCGCCATCGAGGGCGATGTCAGCCAGTCCGAGGGCGCCACTGCCGCGATGGCCGCCGCCGCCGAGGGTCTTGGCGAGGCCCCGACGCAACTGGCCCACTGCGCCGGCACCACGCTCCTCGCCCCCCTGCACCGCACCACCGACGCCCAGTACCGCGAATGCCTCAGTGCCAACCTCGACAGCGCCTTCTTTACCCTGCGCGCCTGGCTGCAGCACCGCCTGAAGGCCGAGGAGACGGCGGGGGCCGCGGTGCTGTTCAGCTCCGTCGTGGCGCTGATCGGCGTCGGCAACCACGAGGCGATCGCGGCCGCCAAGGGCGGCATCGCAAGCCTGGTGCCGGCCGCGGCCGCGAGCTACGGCGCACAGCGGATCCGCATCAACGGCGTCGCGCCGGGCCTGACCCGCACCGGCGCCACCGAGCGCCTGTTCGCCGCCAAGGGGGCCGAGGAGCAGATCACCGCGCAGTACCCGCTCGGGCGCTACGCCCGCGCCGAAGACCAGGCCCGCGCCGCGGCCTGGCTGCTGTCCGAGGACGCGAGCTGGATCACCGGCCAGGTCCTGCCCGTGGACGGCGGCTTCACCGCGGTGCGCCCGATGGTCCGCCCGCGCTGATGGGCGCCACGCTGGTCTGGCTGCGCCGCGACCTGCGCCTGGGTGACCAGCCGGCGCTGGCCGCCGCTGCCGAGCGCGGCGAGCCGGTGATTCCGGTCTTCATTCACGCGCCGGAGGAAGAGGCCCCCTGGGAACCCGGGGCCGCGTCGAACTGGTGGCTGCACCACAGCCTCGAGCGCCTCGGCGCGAGCCTCGAGAACCGGGGGAGCTGCCTGATCCGGCGCCGGGGCGCGAGCCTCGACACCCTGCGCGCCCTCATCCGCGAAACCGGCGCGGACACGGTCTTCTGGAACCGGCTTTACGAACCGGCGGTGATCCGCCGCGACACGGCCATCAAAAAAGCCCTGCGCACCGAGGGCCTGACCGCCACCAGCTTCAATGCCGCGCTGCTGCACGAGCCGTGGCGGATTGCGACCGGCACCGGCGGCCCCTACAAGGTGTTTTCGCCGTTCTGGAAGACCTGCCGGGCGCAGGGCATCGACTTCGCCCCGGCGATCACGCCCGAACGCCTCGCAGCGCCCGAGCGGTGGCCGCACTCGGAATCGCTGGCGTCCCTCGGCCTGCTGCCGCGAACCCGCTGGGACCAGGGGCTGCGTGAAACCTGGACGCCGGGCGAGGACGGCGCCCTCGCGCGGCTCGAGGGCTTCATCGACGCGACCGTCCAGGACTACGGGAAGACGCGCGAACGCCCCGACCAGGACGGGACCTCACGGCTGTCGCCGCATCTGCACTTCGGCGAGATCTCGCCACGGCAGATCGTGCGGGCGCTGCAGGAGGCCGGGCTCGGCCTGGAGGCGGGGGGCGCGGAGCACTTCGTCCGCGAACTCGGCTGGCGGGAGTTCGGCCACCACCTGCTGTATCACTTCCCGCACACCACCGATGCGCCGCTGAACCCGCGCTTCGAGCACTTCCCCTGGCGCGAGTCGCCGGAAGACCTCCACGCCTGGCAGCGGGGGCAGACCGGCATCCCGATCGTCGATGCCGCGATGCGCGAACTCTGGCAGACCGGCTGGATGCACAACCGCTCGCGGATGATCGTCGCCTCCCTGCTCACGAAGAACCTGCGCATGCACTGGCTGCACGGCGCCCGCTGGTTCTGGGACACCCTGGTCGACGCCGACCTCGCGTCGAACACCCTCGGCTGGCAGTGGGCCGGCGGCAGCGGCGCCGACGCCGCGCCCTACTTCCGCATCTTCAACCCCGTGCGCCAGGGCGAGCGCTTCGACCCGGACGGCACCTACGTACGAACCTACGTCCCCGAGCTGGCCGACCTCCCCGCCGACGCCATCCACAGCCCCTGGGAAAAACGCCGCCACGCCCCCACCCCGCCCGACAAATACCCCGCCCCCCGCGTCGACCTCAAACAAAGCCGCGAAGCCGCCCTCGAAGCCTTCCAAACCCTCCCGTAGGGGGTCGGACCAACGCAACCTCTTGCTTATCCAGATAAAAAGGGTATTTTTTCGCCCAATTTTGCCCTTAGACGGGCATTTTTTGGGCAAAAAACGGGCTGCCAGGAATCCAGACCGCGCATCGGCAGCGGAGCCTGTGTCGCCGGTACCCCACGCCCCGGTTTTGGGGTGAAAAAGGACCGTTTAAAGCCTGCATTCGGCCTTTTTTCGCCTTTTTATTCTGATTTTTCCGTCACTTGCGTTGGTCCGACCCGCCGTTGCCTAACTTACTTGGGTCGGCCCCGCCGTTTGCTTGCCGGGGGCGCTTCCCCTCGGGGACTGATGCCACGCCCAGGCCGTGGCCACGATTTGGTCCAGGTCCGCATAGGCCGGCGACCACCCCAGTTCGGCGATCGCCCGGCTCGCATCGCCGACCAGACGGGCCGGATCGCCCGGACGCCTGGCGCCCATCTCGACCGGAATCTCCCGGCCGGAAACCCGGCGGGCACAATCAATCACCTCGCGCACCGAGAAGCCTTTCCCGTTGCCGAGGTTGTAGGCAGTGCTCCCAGCACCCGATTCCAGTGCTCGCAGTGCCAGCACATGCGCCTGCGCAAGATCCGTCACGTGGATATAGTCCCGGACACAGGTGCCGTCGGGCGTGTCGTAGTCGTCACCGAAGATCGTGATAGCGGAGCGGCGACCCGCCGCGGCATCCAGCACCAGCGGTACCAGGTGCGTCTCCGGATCGTGCAGCTCGCCGACTTCGGCCTCAGGATCGGCTCCCGCCGCGTTGAAATAGCGCAGCGACACCGAGCGTAGATCGTGGGCGGCAGCAAAGTCCTCGAGGATGCGCTCGATCATGAGTTTCGAGGCGCCGTAGGGATTGATCGGCGTCTGCGGGTGCGATTCGGTCATCGGGATCTGCTGTGGCATCCCGTAGATCGCGCAGGTACTCGAGAAGATCATCCGGCGAATTTCGTGATCGTGCATCGCCTCCAGCAGGGTCAGCGTACCCGCCACGTTGTTTCGGTAATACTTGCCCGGATCGGTGACCGATTCGCCCACATAGGTGAAGGCCGCAAAATGCATCACGGCGGCGGGCCGGTACCGCCGGATGACCTGGTCAATGCGTTCGCGATCGGCGATATCGCCGACTTCCAGGGGACCCCAGCGCACCGCCCACCGATGCCCGTACACGAGGTTGTCGAACACGACCGGCGTATACCCCGCCTGCGCCAGCGCCTTGCACGCGTGGCTGCCGATATAGCCGGCACCGCCCGTCACCAGCACCACGTCGTTCGAATCGATGTTCGCGTCAGCGAAGCTCATACACCCTCAACAGCACGGGAAAGATCAGCCGCGGGCGAGTTTAGCATGCACTCACAACGTCAACCCCGGGGTCGGAGCACCGTAACGCATTGATCCTACTCCCGTAGGGGGCCGGACCAATGCAAACCACTGTTGTTCCTGAAAAACCGGTTATTTTTTCCCCGAATTTTGCCCTTAGACGGGCATTTTTTGGGCAGACAACGGGCTTCCCAGATTCAAGACCGCGCATCGGCAGCGGAGCCTGTGTCGCCGGTATCCCACGCCCCGATTTTGGGGTGAAAAAGGACCGTCTAAGGCCTGGTTCCGGCCTTTTTTCGCCGGTTTATTCCTATTTTTCCGCAACTTGCGTTGGTCCGACCCGCCGCTGGAAGCGGGCCATGGCCCATACGATCAGGGCGCCGGCGGCGACGCCGGACAGGTTCAGCGCGACGTCGCCCGGATCGGCATGGCGCCCCTCGACCAGGAGTTGCATCAGCTCGGTCGCGACCGCGAATCCGGCCAGCGCCAGCAATACCCAGGCGGGATGCCGTTCTCCCCGGGCCCAGAGCAGAGAACCCGCAAACGCCGCATAGAGCCCGACATGCGCCAGCATCGGCGCCGTGCTGCCCATGTCCATCCCCGGCACCCGTCCCAGTCGCTGGGAGACCCACTGCTGCACCGTCTGCAGCCACTCGGGTGGGAGCACCATGCCGAGGAGCAACAGGATCAGCACCCCCCACACCACCAGTCGGTAACGCAGCGGCACGGCCCGCACCAGGTACCCCACCCCGCCCACGGACACCGCAATCCACGCGCCCAGGACCAGGGCCGGGAGCCAGGGCGGCACGGGTGCGGCGCGCATTCCAAGCCACAGGGTCACTACGACCAGCCCCGCGACTCCCAGCAAACCGATCAAGTTGCGTTTCCGCAT
>PWRV01000031.1 GCA_003563455.1 Thioalkalivibrio sp. | reverse complement strand
GTCCGCGTGATTTTGACGCCGCTCCGCTGTTATCGGCTCGGGCGCCAGCCGTATGTGCCGGTGTGGCGCGCGATGCAGTTGCAGCTGCAGGAACGCGCGCAGGACGCGCCCGACGCGCTCTGGCGGGTGGAACACCCGCCGGTCTTCACCCTCGGTCGCAACGCGCGCCCCGCGCATCTGCGTGCGCCCGGGGCGATACCGGTGATCCGGGTGGACCGGGGCGGGCAGGTGACCCTTCACGGTCCCGGCCAGATCGTGCTGTACACCCTGCTGGATCTGCGACGCCATCGTCTCGGGGTTCGTGCGCTGGTCGATCTGCTGCAGCAGGCGGTGATCGACAGCCTCGCGGAGTTCGGCATCCGGGCCGAGGCACGCTCCGATGCGCCCGGTGTCTACGTGGACGGGGCGAAGATCGCCGCCCTCGGCCTGCGGGTGCGCAATGGCTTCAGCATGCACGGGCTTTCGCTGAACGTGTGTCCGAGCCTGTCGGAGTTCGAGCGCATGGATCCCTGCGGCTACCCGGGGCTGCCCAGCACCTCGATGCACCGCCTTGGTGTGCTGGCCGACCCGGAACGCGTCGCGGCGATGCTCGAGACGCGGGTGGCGGAATTGCTGGGATCTCCGGCTCAAGCCGAACACGTGCTTCCCGAACCGCTGGTCCGTGCGCTCGCCCGGGTGCGCTGACTGTCATGGCACTGCGCCACCTCCCGACCTGAACATCCACCTCCCCGCAAGCGGGAGAGGGAAGAATTCCTCGACTTTCACGTCGAGGTAAAAAACACGGCCACGGACGAACACCCAAAGACACGGAACGTGTGACAGGACACTAGTCCTGGCCGGAAGCGAGGGGTGCGGCGCCGACGATCTCCTGCGCCTGAAGGTCGGCGTGGTAGGAAGAACGCACCATGGGTCCGCTCGCCACCTGCCGGAATCCCATCTCGCGTGCCCGTTCCGCCAGTTCATCGAATTCGGCGGGCTCCAGATAACGCTCGACCGGCAGGTGGTGCCGGCTGGGCTGCAGGTATTGTCCCAGAGTCAGCATCTCGCAGCCGTGGTCGCGGAGATCCTGCAGCACCTCGAGCAACTCATCGCGCGTCTCGCCGATGCCGAGCATCAGTCCCGACTTCGTGGGCACACCAGGGTGCTCTTCACGGAAGTCCCGCAGCAGTTCCAGCGAAACCCGGTAGTCGGAGCCCGGCCGGGCCTTGCGGTAAAGCCTCGGGATCGTCTCCAGGTTGTGGTTGAAGACGTCCGGGGGCGCCTGCCGCAGGATGCCGAGCGCCGTTTCCGCGCGGCCGCGAAAGTCCGGCACCAGGATCTCGATGCGGATTTCGGGGTTCTGCTCGCGCACCGCCTGGATGCAGGCCACGAAGTGCGCCGCACCGCCGTCGCGCAGGTCGTCGCGGTCCACCGAGGTGATGACCACATAGCGCAGGCCCATCGCCCGAATAGTCTCGGCCAGGTGCCGGGGCTCGTCGGGATCGAGCGGATTCGGGCGGCCGTGCGCCACGTCGCAGAACGGGCAGCGGCGGGTGCAGATGTCCCCCATGATCATGAAGGTCGCGGTCCCGTGTGCGAAGCATTCACCCAGGTTCGGGCAGCTCGCCTCTTCGCAGACCGTGTGCAGTCGCTGCTCGCGCAGGATGCGCTTGATTCGCTGAACGCCTGGCGCCGCCTGGCTCTGCGCCCGTATCCACCGCGGCTTGCGCAACGGCCGCTCGGTGGGCGTGATCTTCACCGGGATCCGCGCGACCTTCTCCTCGGCGCGCATCTTCTCTCCCTGCCGGACTCGTTTCGGGGTCTCCATCGCGTGCTCCGTCTGCGTTTCTGCCGACGCTGTCGGCATGGTTGCTCGGCTACTATGCCAGCCGTCGCCGTTCGGTGCATGACTCCGGGCGCCGGGTCGGGTTACCGCAGCACAGCCGGTTGCCTGCGGTCAGGGGTGGCCTCGCATGCGGAAGCGGACGCTCCCATCGGGGGCGATCAGGCTGTGGCGGCGCAGCCACGCATCCGCATCCTCGCTGTCAAATTGAAACCATGCGCGGGTCGAACCCAGACGGAAACTGTAGCCCCATGCATCCATGTCATCCATCAGCGCATCCGGCCCGATGCCGGGCAGCTGGCCGGCGAGAAGTATCTGCAGGCGGCAGACCGCGGCTTCCTCCAGATCGTCGCCACCCGCGTCCGTGTGCGCCCCGTCACGGCGTGCCGGATCCATGCAGATCAGGTGGCAGGCCTCGTGCAGGGCCGAGTGCACCGGGGTGTCGGGCCGCAGGTGCAGCGTGCGGGCGACGATTCCCGCCTCCGGTTCCCCCCAGTAGCTGCCCGGAAGTGGGCTGTCTTTCGGGTGTACCGCCAGATCGATCCCAAACCGGTCCAGCAGACGTCGCAGGTTGCGCAGATGCAGCGGGGTGCAGCGATGCCGGGCCGCAGGTGGACCGAAATCGGGACGCGCCGGGTCTGGTACAGGGCTCGCGTTGTCGCCCATCAGGAGGCGCTGTACTCCTCCGGAGTCATCGCACGAATCGACAGTGCGTGCACGGCACCGCTGGCGATCTCGTCGCGGACGGTGCCATAGACCGTCTGGTGTTTCTTCACCGCGTTCATGTCGGCAAACATCGGGCTGACCACCAGGGCCTCGAACTTGCCTTCGCCACCGGTAACCTCGACCTTTTCGGCCTCGGGCAGGCGGGAACGGATGAGTTCGGCGATTTCGTTCGCTTGCATCGGATGTCTCCATGTACACAGTGGCAGGATGCGGCATCATAGCCAAATTGGCAGTCCTCCACAGACAGGCGCACGGCTCATCGGGTACCCCGCGGAACTCGGCGGGTTGCGCGCGACCCAAAGGCGTAGACACCGAACAGCAAGGAGCCCATCCATGATCTTCAAACAGTTGCTCGAAGCCGAATCCTCGACCTACACCTACCTGCTCCACTGCCCGGACACCGGGACCACGGCGCTGATCGATCCCGTGATCGAGACCGTGGAACGTGATCTGGAAGTCCTCCAGCAACTCGGCTTGCACCTCGACTACGCGATCGAGACGCACATCCACGCCGATCACATCACCGGTGGTCGGATGCTGCGGGAACACACGGGCTGCAAGCTCGCCGGTCCCGCGCTGGACGATCTGCCCTGCCGGGATATCGGGCTGCGCGAGGGCGAGCCAATGCGGGTCGGTAACCTGGTGCTCAACCCGCTGTTCACCCCGGGGCACACCGACGCCCACCACGCCTATCTGCTGGATCACGGTGGCCTGCCAATGCTGTTTTCCGGCGATGCGCTGCTGATCGAGGCGTGCGGGCGGACCGACTTCCAGTCGGGCGACGCCACCACGCTGTATCGTTCGATCCACGACAAGTTCTTCACACTGCCGGACGAGACGCTGGTCTACCCCGCGCACGATTACGAGGACCGCCAGATCACGACGATTGGTCAGGAGAAGCTGCGCAACCCACGCCTTGGCAAGGGCAAGAGCCTGGAGGAGTTCGTGCAGATCATGGATGGGATGGATCTGCCCTATCCGAAGAAGATCGACTGGGCCCTCCCGGGCAACGTGGGCTGCGGTATCTGTCCCGACAACCTGCCGCCGGAGAAGGAACGGCTCTGCCAGCTGGATCGTCAGGGCTGACCGACGACCTGCCCGTGATGCCGGTCGCGCGCGCGGGCATTCGCCGTCGATCCCGACCGGGATGAGCCGGGAGACCGGCCGGGGCCGCCTCCGGGCGCTGCTGCTGGCCGCGATCCCGCTGGCGGCTGTCGCGCCGGTCCCGTCCGCCGCCGAGACCGGTCTGCAGCTGGAGATCGGGATCGGCGGGCTGGTCCACGAAGCCTTCGATGCGCGTAACCTGCGCGCCCGGCTGTTCTGGGTTGGCGCCGAGCCCCGGTTCGAGGTCAGCGCCGACCGCCTGCGGCTTCCGGAGCCTCTCGGTCTTGTCGAGGCGCTGCAGCTCGGCTGTCCGCGCGTCGACATCACGGCCAAGCGGCTCGCGTGCACCGACGCCCGGTTGAGCGCAGAGGGCGACGGATGGCGCCTGGATGCCGCGGTGATCGACTTCGAATGGAACCGTGATGCGGGCGCTGTCCGTTTTGCCGCGCCCTGGCCGGGCCTGTTCCGGGGGCGCGGCCAGATTGGCGGTCGAGCGGATGCCTCGGGGCTGCGCATGGATCTCGACCTGGCCGGAATCGATCTGGCGTTGCTGGCGGGGTCCGGGCTGGTGCCGCTGGAAATGCCCGTGACCGTCCAGTCAGGGACTGCGAGCCTTGCCGGGCACTTCGATACCCGCGGTCAAGTGACGGAGGCGGACCTGGACGTGGTCGTCTCGGAACTGGGGTTCAGCGATCCCCGGGGACTGCAGGCCGCCGAGGGTTTGTCGGGGTCCGGAAGACTGGCACACGGACCGTCGGGCTACGCGCTTCAGGCCCGGTTCACGGAAGGCGCGGCATTCTTCGAGCCATGGTTTCTGGATCTTGCGGAGGCTGGGCCCGTGTCCGTTTCGGTCGCTTCGTTGCAGCGCGACTCCGCGCCGGCGGATCGCTCCGCCTGGACTGCGAACGCGGCGTCGGTGGCGCTCGGAGCGCATACTCGTTTGCACGGGAC
>PWRV01000102.1 GCA_003563455.1 Thioalkalivibrio sp. | reverse complement strand
TTCCGCGGACTCGACACCCATGCGCGCGCATTGGCGGCGGAGGTTTTACACCACGGGGCCAGTGTGCACTTTGTCACCACGGAACTCGACGGCGGTCCCGTGATCATGCAGGCTCGGATTCCGATCTACCCCGGCGACACCCCGGAAACACTGGCCGTACGGGTGCAGACGGAAGAGCACCGACTCTATCCCGCCGCGGTGGCGATGTTCTGTTCAGGACGGATTCACGCCACCGGGAACACGATATGGTGCGATGGAGAGCGGCTGGATCATCCCCTGCTGCTGAACCCGGCACCGGAGGTCACGAAATAATGCGCTGGCACTACCTGCTCCTGATCCTGATCCTCTGCATTCCCGGGGCCGCCCAGGCCGGGTCGCCGACCAGCATCCCCGCGTATACCGCGACCTACGAGGCACACGCTTTCGGCAACACCCTGATCGCCCAAAGCACGCTGAGTCACGAGGGCGAGAATCTGCACATGGCCCTGGAGGCCCACGTTTCGGGCTTCCTGCGCCTGCTGGGCCGCTTCGAGTTCGACCGGGAAGCGGTGTTCCGGCCGGGGGCCGATCATTTGCGCCTGCTGAGCACCCGCAGCAGCCGTATCACGCCGCGGCGTGAACGCAACGCGGAGACCCGCTTCGACTGGAGCACGGGACGTGCGCACGGCCGGTACAACGGGAAGGCGTTTGATCTGGACGTCCCGCCCGACACCGTGGACTTCCTGTCGTCGGTGTACCTGACCATGACGCGGCTGCGCGACAACGACTTCGATTCCACCCTCCGCGTGACCGTGCTCGAACGGGACCGACTGCGCGACTACACCCTGGGCCTCGAAGGCCGGGAACAGATCGACACCGAGCTGGGCCGCAAGGACACACTCCGGGTGGTACGCAAGAGCGAAGACAGTGACGTGGAGCTGTCCGGCTGGTTCGCACCCGATCTCCACTACCTGCCCATGCGGCTCGACTACGAGGCCGACGGCCACGTCTTCCGGCTGGAATTGACCAAGCTCGAATGGCACGAACCGGTGATCCCGCTGCAGGAGACACTGCCATGACCGACATCCACGACCTCGCGGTGATCGGGAGCGGCCCCGGCGGCTACCGGGCCGCGGTCCTCGGTGCCCTGCGCGGCCTGAGCGTCGTGATCATCGAGAGCGGCGATTGGGGCGGCTGCTGCCTGAACCGCGGCTGCGTGCCGAAAAAGGACTGGTATCACAGCGCCCGGCTGATCGCGGCACAGCGGCACTTCGAGGGCCGCGGCATCCGCGGTACCCTGGCGGGCGACCTGGACCAGGCCTGGAATCACCAGCACGAAGTGGTCACGACAGTACGTGACAGCTACCGAAGCTACCTCAAGCACCTGAAGGTGCGCAGCCTGGACGGACACGCCCGGCTCGTCGGCCCGGAGGAGATCGAGGTTCGCGGGGCCGACGGCACCGTGAGCCTGCGGGCCCGGAACACGATCATTGCCACCGGCGCCGAGCCGATCGTTCCGCAACCGTTCGAACTCGTTGAGGGACGCATCCTCAGCACCGACGTTCTCTTCGACCAGCCGCCGCCTGCCGGCGAGCGGGTGGCGGTGATCGGCAGCGGCGTGGTGGCCACCGAGTTCGCGTTCATCCTCCGCCTGCTCGGCCGGGAGATCACCTGGCTCACGCGCTCGCAGCCCCTGTCGCGGCTCGGCTTCAGCCCTCAGGCGTTGTCGACGCTGAAGAGCCAGCTCGCCGCGGCGGATGCGGAACCGCGGCAGGTACCCGGCTACGAGGCCGTGGATCACGATGTCGACGGGGTGACGATCACCACCTCCGACGGTCAGCGCTTCGAGGTCGACTGGGTGCTACTGGGCACCGGCCGCAGGCCGCATACCGAAGGGCTGGGACTCGGAGACATCGGTGTTGAAACCGACCGGAACGGCTTCGTGAAGCGCAGTGACACCCTGCAGACCGCGGTGCCGAACATCTACGCGATCGGGGACGTGGCAGGGCACTGGATGACTGCCAACCACGCCCTGTCGGACGCCACTATTGCGGTCGAGAACATCCTTGGCGGCAACGGGCGCCGGCAGGACGGACGCTTCGTGCCGATGGTGGTCTACAGTGCGGTCGAGATGGCCCGGATCGGATTGGACGAAGACAGCGCGGAGGACGAGGAACTCGAGCCCGCCGTCGGATTCGCCGCGTTCGAGACCTCGCCACGTGCGCTCGGACAGGACGAGCCGGAGGGCTTCGTGCGCCTGATCGGGGACATGGATACCGGCTCGCTGCTTGGCGGCGAGATCATCGGCGGCGATGCCGGCGAGCTGATCCACCTGCTGTCGCTGGCGCCCGACCGGGACACCGCCCTCGCCTGGCTCGCGCGCGGCACCTGGAACCACCCGGCCCGGGCCGAGGAAGTCCTCAATGCCACCGAGACGCTGGCCTCCAAGTGGCACCTGCAGGCGGCCGTCTTCGGAGGCAGCAAAGGGGAATAGGGGGCCAGTCAAGGACCCGCAAGGACCGGGGACAGATTGGGAAATCTGTCCCCAAATGTGTCGAGGCCCCGGCCTCAATCTCCGGCGACGGTCATCGCCTCGACCAGGATCGAGCCGGTGCGGATGTTGCCCCGCAGGTCCACGTCGTTGCCGACCGCCGCAATCCTGCGGTAGATGTCCCGGAGATTGCCGGCAATGGTGATCTCCTCGACCGGGTAGGCGATCTCGCCGTTCTCGACCCAGAAGCCTGCAGCGCCCCGCGAATAGTCGCCGGTGACCAGGTTGACCCCCTGTCCGATCATCTCCGTGACGAGCAGGCCAGTGCCCATGTCCGACAGCAGTTCCGGCAGCCCCTTCTCACCGGGATGCGGCCGCACGCTGACATTGCGCGCGCCACCCGCGTTTCCCGTGGTGCGCAGGCCCAGCCGCCGGGCCGAGTAGCTGTCGAGGATGTAGTCCTGCAACACGCCGGCGGCGATCAGGTCCCGCGCCCGCGTACGCACGCCCTCGCCATCGAAGGGCGCGCTGCCCAGCGCGCCGGGCAGCAACGGGTCCTCGGCAATGTGCATCCAGCCGGGAAAGACTTCCTGGCCCGCCGCATCCAGCAGGAATGAACTCTTGCGATACTGTGCGCCCCCGCTGATCGCCCGGGCAAAGCTGCCGATCAGGCTGCGCGCCATTTCCGGAACGAAGAGCACCGGACACTGCTGCGTCCCGACCTTGCGCGCGTCCAGACGCCGCAGGGCCCGTTCCGCGGCCTCGCATCCGACCGCGTCGGCGGCGGGCAGCCGGGCGGGATCACGCGAGGTCCCGTACGAGTAGTCGCGCTGCATGCCGCCGGCGCCCCGGGCGACGAGAGCGCAGGAGATCGAGTGCCGGGTGCTGCGGAAACCACCCATGAAGCCCTGGCTGTCGCCAAGAAACGTCATCTTGCGGCGGGTGCCGACACTTGCGCCCTCGGAGTTTTCGACCCTCGGGTCGACCGCGAAACCCGCCGCCTCGATCTGCCGCGCGAGATCAATGGCCCGGTCGGCGGGGCAATCCCACGGGTGATCGAGCTGCAGATCGGGCCAGTCCCGGGCCTGCTCGTCGGGGTCCGGCAGGCCTGCGTGCGGATCCGGCTCGGTGTGGCGGGCGATGCGGCAGGCGGCCTCCGCCGTCTGCCTGAGCGCCGCCGGGCTGAAGTCCGTCGTCGATGCCGACCCCTTGGACTGTCCGAAATAGGCGATCAGCCCCATCTGCTGGTCGCGCTCGTATTCCAGCGTCTCGACCTCGCCCCGGCGCACGGTCACCGCCAGCCCCACGTTCTGGCTGACCGCAGCCTGCACCGCCGACGCGCCACAGGCGCGGGCATGCTCGAGGATCATGGCCACCCGCTCCTGCATCGATTCGGGGCTGTGCGAGAGTTGCTGGACTTCCGGTGCTGCTTGATCCATCGGTGCTGCTTGATCCATGCGCTCCATCCACTCCTGCCAGGGCCGGGTCCTGTCCCGGCCATGTCGTCAAAAGGTCGAATCCGGCGCCCACGGACACCGGCGGCGTGCCGGAAACAGATTCAGGGGCTCGCCCCGTGCTTGTTCACCGCGGCCCGGTTGCCCCATTGGTCCAGATCGGCCACATGCACGCCCACCCAGTAGAGCAACCCGATGCTGTCCCGGGTATGACCCCCGACCAGTTCCTGCCCCTCTTCAAGGTGGATGCCGCGGGCGAAGTGCTCTGCCTGCGGCCGGGACCGGAACACATGCCACTGCACCACGTGGTCGGCGCCGTGGCCCTCCGGCAGGGACTGCTCTTCCTCGAGAAACGCGAGCTCCGTCATATCCTCTCCTGAATATCGATGATCTGCGGGCACTCCCTGTCTGTCAGGCTGCCTGTCAGGCCGCCTGCGTGCCGCCGACGGTCATGCCGTCGATCCGCAGGGTGGGTTGCCCGACGCCCACCGGCACACCCTGCCCTTCCTTGCCGCAGGTGCCGACGCCGGTGTCCAGCTCGAGATCGTTGCCGATCATCGAGACCCGCGTCAGCACGTCCGGACCGTTGCCGATCAGGGGCGCACCCTTGACCGGGCGTGTCACCCGGCCATCCTCGATCAGGTAGGCCTCCGAGGCGGAAAAGACGAACTTCCCGGAGGTGATGTCGACCTGTCCGCCACCGAAATTGACCGCGTAGAGACCCCGGTCCACCGACGCGAGGATCTCGCCCGGATCGGTCGTACCCGGGAGCATGTAGGTGTTCGTCATGCGCGGCATCGGCAGGTGGGCGTAGGACTCGCGGCGGCCATTGCCGGTCGAACGCGTTCCGCTCAGACGGCCGTTCAGCCGGTCCTGCATGTACCCGCGCAGGTAACCGTCCTCGATCAGCATCGTCTGCTGGGTGATCGTTCCCTCGTCGTCGACGTTCAGCGATCCGCGCCGGCCGGGCAGGGTGCCGTCGTCGACAATGCTGATCCCCGGGGCCGCGACCCGCTCGCCGATGCGGCCCGCGAAGGCCGAAGTCCCCTTGCGGTTGAAGTCGCCCTCCAGCCCGTGGCCGATGGCCTCGTGCAGCAGCACGCCCGGCCAGCCCGGCCCGAGCACCCCCTTCATGGTCCCCGCCGGTGCGTCCACCGCCTCCAGGTTCAGCAGGGCCTGACGAACGGCCTCGCGGGCATAGGCGCCGGCACGGTCCTCTTCGGTGAAGAAGGCGTACCCGGAGCGCCCGCCGCCGCCCGACGATCCGCTTTCCCGGCGCCCGCCCTGTTCGGCGAGGACCTGAACGTTCATGCGCACCAGCGGCCGCACGTCGGTGACCAGCTCGCCCTCGGCGGTCAGGACCAGCACCACCTCGCGCCCTCCGGCGAGCGAGCAGATCACCTGCGTCACGCGGGGATCGGCAGCGCGCGCGACAGCGTCCATATGCTTGAGGAGCTCAATCTTGCGTGCTTCGTCCAGTGAGCCGAGCGGGTCGTCCGGCAGATACAGCGCGGTTTCGCGTGCGACACCCGGTCGCACCGCGACCGATCCGGTCTGGCCGGCGCTGGCGATGCTTCGCGCGGTGCGGCCGGCCTCCAGCATCGCGGGCAGGCTGATCTCGTCGGAGTAGGCGAAGCCGGTCTGATCGCCGGAGATCACCCGGATGCCAACGCCGCGTTCGATGTTGAAGCTCGCGCTCTTGACCAGCCCGTCTTCCAGCGACCAGCCCTCCTGGGAGGTGAACTGGAAATAGCAGTCCCCCCCATCCGTGCCGCGCCCGAAGGTTGCGCCCAGCACGGACGCAAGACCGTCGTCAGTGACGCCGCCGGGCTCAAGCAGGGTTTCTCGGGCAAGACTGTCAATCATGGTGATTCCTTTGGCGTTGCTTCGGTGGGATGGTTCCCCGGTACCGTGACCGGAGCAGGCTCATTCAGCCGCGCCGGGCGCCTCGACCTCGCAGGCCAGCCGGCGGTGATGGACCGCCGGGAACAGCTTGCGGATACGACCCACGCAGTCGCAGCTCAGGTCGGCGACCAGCACGCCGGGGTTGCGGCCCAGCTGCGCCACCACGCGGCCCCAGGGATCGATCAGCGCGCTGTGCCCGTAGGTTTCGCGGCCGTTCACGTGGAAACCGCCCTGGGCTGCGGCCAGCATGAACAGTTGGTTCTCGATCGCCCGGGCCCGCAGCAGAACGTCCCAGTGGGCCTGCCCGGTCTGGGCGGTGAAGGCCGAGGGCATCGCGACGAACTCGGCACCCTGATCCAGCAATCCCCGGAACAGTTCCGGGAAGCGCAGATCGTAGCAGACAGCCAGCCCCATGCGTCCGAAAGGCGTATCCAGCGTAACGATATGATCCCCCGACTCGTAGATCCGCGACTCGGCATAGTGCTCGTCACCATCGGGGATGCGCACGTCGAAGAGGTGCATCTTGTCGTAGCGGGCCACCCGCCGACCCTGGTCGTCGTACACCATGCACGCCGAGCGCGCACGGTCACCGCGGGCGGTGCGCAGCGGCACGGTCCCGCCGACCAGCCAGATGCCGAGCCGGCGGGCCTGCTCGGCCAGGAAGTTCTGGAGGGGGCCGCCGTCGGGATCCTCCGCGATCTTCAGGATGTCGGCGTCCTGCATCCCCATCATCGCGAAATTCTCGGGCAACACCACCAACCCCGCACCCTTGCTCGCGGCCTCCTTAAGCAGCCGCTTCGCCTCCAGCAGATTGGCCTGGGGCTGCGGTCCCGACGCCATCTGTATGGCGGCAACATTTGTCATGGCATGCACCGTTGGTTGATCAGTCTGCTGTTCCCTGTTCTGCTCTCACACGCGCCGTCACCTCCGGGTCAGACCACGGACCGGTCACGAAATATTCCACCCGCGCCGCTTCTTCCACCTGGTCCCCGATCCCCAACGCGCGTTCCACCACCAGCACGACCACCCCGGTGACCGGCCCGCCCAGCAGCGCCCCGACGATGGGCAAGGTGGAACGCAGGCGCGGCACCACGACAATCGACTGGTCGAAGTCCCGGGCCACGAGGCCCGTACGGCCACTGACCCTGACCACCGCCGACGGGCTCTGGATCCGCAGTTCCGGCAGCAGCAGATCGCCGCCATCCAGCACCGCCTCACCGACCATGCGATCGAAGGCCAGCCCTTGAGTATAGACATCCCTGAAGTCGAGGCGCAGACGCCTCGGCACCACGTCGAGGCTCACCAGCCCCAGCAAGCGACCGGCCCCGGGGTCGACTTCGCGCAGCTGCCCATCCTGCACGTCGATCTCGACCTGTCCCTGCAACGTCGCCAGGTCCGGCGCGTAGAGCGCCCCTGGCCACACCAGTTGCAGACGCCCGGTACCCTCGCCCTGCTCCAGCGCTGCCGAGATGCCCATGGAACCAAGGCCCTGCCCCCAGTCGCTGCCGCTGAGCTCCGCCTCGATACGCGACTCGCCAACCCCGTCCGGCGTTGTCCGCCAGTGGCCGGTGCCGTCCAGTGCCACCCCCTCCCGGGGGGATGCGGCGTGCAGGCGACTGATCTCGAGGCCTTCGGCCACCGGGTGCAGGTCGATTGCGAAATCCGCGAGCTTAAGGCGTGCAACGCGCAGATCGTCCACCCGCAGTTCGACCGCCGGCCACGCCCGAGGATCCGCGAGGCCCGACGCCGGCCCGTCGCCAGGGCCACCCGCCGGGCCCGCAACGTCGCTGCCCTCCGGGAATCCCGGTCTTTCCGCCCAGCGGTCGAGGTGCAGTCGCTCCAGATTCACGTACCAGCGACCGGGCTGCCCGGAGTCGTCGGGGGACTCCCCACGGACCGACCAGGCCCGCCCCTGCAACCACTCGGAGTCGATGTCGAGACGCCGCCCGTACTCCGTCGGTCGGAGGCGCGCCCGCAGCCCCGGCAGCGACTGACCGCGCCAGCGCAGTCCTTCCTGCACCTCGATCTCGGCCTGGCGCAGCCGCAGCCCGTCGGCAGTACCCACCGGCGGGTCTGCCGGCGCCAGCGACTCCACCCACCGCTGCCAGGCCTCGGCATCGGGCGACTCGAGACGGGCGTGCAGATCAATCCCGCGTTCGGGCAGCAACGGAACCTCGGGATGCGGCCGCCCCAGCGCGAGTGCCAGTGCCCGCACCGTGCCCGGCTCGACCCCCCGGCCCGGGGCAACCCGCACCCGGGCCGAGAGCACGTCGTCGAAATCGATCCGACCCGTCGCCTCACCCGGCTGACCCAGTGGCCACCTGATCCGGATCGGACGCCGCGTGCCCGTCGTCTTTGCCAGGGGTGCGGGCCAGTCCAGTTCGATACCCTCAAGATCGGAGAACAGCTCGAGCCAGGAATCGCCCCGCGCGTCGATGGCAATGTCGGCCTCCCAGGTTGTCATGCCCCGGACAGAATCCAGAACGGCATGCTGCTCGCCGACCCAGGGTGCCAGCGGCTGTGGCCCGCGCGCACGGATCCGGGTGTGTTCCCCGGCGGCATCGCGCTGCAGATCCAGCGCCACACGTTCCCCATGCACCTGCGCGGCGATATCCTGCCCGCGGATGCCGGTCACCGGATCGAAACCGACCTCGCCGTCGATCCCGGCGAGCCGGATGCCGGACTCCGGCAGCTCCAGCCCGGCCCCGCGCAAACCCAGACGACCGGAGACCTCGACCCGTTCAGCGGCCTCACGGTAAAGCGGAATCTTCAGCGACAGATCCAGTTCGCTCGCCCCTTCAGCCTGCACCCCGGCGACAACGGGTCCGAAGCCACCGGCAATGCCGGCCTGTTCCAGATAGGTCGCGAGATCATCCGGGCTCCCCCGGGCGAGCCCCCGGATCTCCAGCTCGGGCTCGCGCAGCATGTTGCCGATGGTCACTTCGGTCTCGGCGATCTCGGTGTCCAGGATTCTTCCGGCAGCCTGCTCGGTCCGAAACGCTGCGTTGTGAAAGACCAGCGTTCCCGACAGTTCGCGCGCCTCGGGCCAGCCGCGACGGTAGTCCAGCAGCCCGTCCTCGATCGACGCCCGGAGGTGGAACAGTCCCCTGCCGTCCTCGAACGGGAAGTCGGCGGGATTGCCGCGCAACACCATGCCGCCTCCTGTCACCGTGCCGGCCCGGATGCTCTCGACCAGCCAGCGGTAGGTGTTCGGGGGCAGCTTGTGCACCGGCAGGTACCGCGCCACCTCGCGTCCGTCCGCGCGCAGGATGCCCAGCGCCAGATCCACGTGCGGCTCGGCTCCGAGCGCGATGCGGCCGCGGCCCGTTACGGCCAGATCCGTGTTCGCCAGCTGGAAATCACCGATGTCCACAGCCCAGCCCTCGGGCCCGCGTTCGACACCAACACGGGCATGCACACCATCGGCCCACAGCGGGTCGGCGAAGAGCGACGGCATCGCCAGACCGAGCCCGCTGCTGTCCAGCACCAGGTCCCCGCGGTCGCCGCGCCATTGCAGGGAGACATCGAGTCCGCTGAAGGCCGGGATCGCATCGACCGAATCGACGGCGAGGGAACGCAGCAGGGCATCCGCAACGTTCACGCGCCAGCCCTCGTCTCCGCGCTCGAGGTCCAGGTAAAGGGAATCCAGCTGCCCCGCCGGATCGAGTGCCGCGAGGTCTTGCAGGCCCTGCATGCCGGGCACACGCAGCTCCGCGGCCGGACGCGCAAGCCGGCGCAGATCCAGACCGGTCGCGGCAACGGTGATCCGGTCCGCAGACCGGTTGGCTTCGGCGACGCGGTATTCGAGGCGAACGTCCCCGGCGCCGGGGCTGGTGGCGGACCAGTGGGACTCGCTGACTGCACCGCGCCGGCGCCATTGGAATCGGTGTCCCAACTCCTCGACCCGCGGGGGGACCTGCGCCGCGTGGATCAGCCGGGTCCGGTGTTCCCCCTGGAGACGGCGCACGCGGCCGTCTTCGAGGTCCGCCCACAGACGCACCGAGCTCATGCCTGACGGACCCTCTTCCAGCCATCCGGTCGCGCGGGTCCAGTACTGCAGCTGGAGGTCGTCGGCCTCCAGATAGAAATCGATCCGGTCCGGGCCCGCTGGCGGGATCACGATACCCACATAGATCGGGCCGCCGGCCTCCGGGAGCAGGCTGCCGGTGCCGGCCAGCCGCAGACCCGCGGCGTCGGCGCGCAGGCCCGCGCGGTCGACGAAGAGCATGGTCTGGACGCCGGTAAGCGCATCCTCCCACTGCAGCGAGCCGTCGCGGATCTCCAGGCGTTCCATTCCGGCGAAGTGCCGCCTCCAGTCGACGGCCATGGACCGGTCGCCTCCGAAATGCCAGCCGTGCACGTTCCAGGTGCCGTCGGCATTGCGGGCGACCTCGAGATCCACGCCGGCGAGCCTCGCCTTGCGCAGCACCGGCGCACGCGCGCGCAGGCTCCGCACCGGGTCCAGGCTCACGCCGAGCTCGCGCGCCAGCAGCGGCGCGCTGTCCGCGCCGACAATGCGCAGCTCGCGGGCCACCAGCTCCGGCACCCAGCCCGACCAGCCGAGTTGCAGCGAATCGAGTTGCACTTCCCGATCGATCAGTGCGCCGACACGCTGCTCCACCTGCGTGGTCAGGCCCGCCCAGTGCGGCAGCAGCAGGCGCAGCGCGAGCAGGAGCAGTACCAGCAGCGTCATAACGACCGCCAGCGCAGCAAGGCCGTGACGAAGGCTTCGGCGGATCATCGTGTCACGTTCGAGCTGCGGACCACCGCCGGCGCAGCGGGAACGGGGGTTGCAGGGAGACCAGCGATCATTCGGTTCCGGAGTCCGCCCTGTTCAGATGAAGACGACGTCAAACTGCTCCTGCTGGTAGAGGATTTCCACCTGGAACCGGATGGGCACACCCACGAACTCCTGGAGTTCGGCGAGGCTCGAGGACTCCTCGTCCAGCAGCAGATCGATGACGCTCTGCGACGCAAGCACGCGAAGTTCCCGCGCGTCGTACTGGCGGGTCTCGCGCAGAATCTCGCGGAAGAGTTCGTAGCAGACGGTTTCGGCCGACTTCAGATAGCCACGCCCGCCACAGGTCGGGCAGGGCTCGCACAGCAGGTGCTCGAGGCTCTCGCGGGTTCGCTTGCGGGTCATCTCGACCAGGCCGAGCGGAGAGACATCGCAGATCTGGCACTTTGCATGATCGCGCTCGAGTGCCCGGTCCAGAGCCCGCAGCACCTGCCGCTTGTGCTCCTCGTCCTGCATGTCGATGAAGTCGATGATGATGATGCCGCCGAGGTTACGCAGCCGCAGCTGCCGCCCGATCGCCTGCGCGGCCTCGAGATTGGTCTTGAAGATGGTCTCCTCGAGGTTGCGGTGACCAACGAAGCCACCGGTGTTGATGTCCACCGTGGTCATCGCCTCGGTCTGGTCAAAGATCAGGTAGCCACCGGACTTCAGTTCCACCTTGCGCTCGAGGGCCCGCTGGATCTCCTCCTCGACGTTGAAAAGCTCGAAGATCGGGCGTTCCCCGGGATAGTGTTCGATCCGGTCGGTCAGCTCGGGAATGTAGCGCTCGGCGAACTCGCGGACGCGCTGCCACGTCTCCCGCGAATCGATGCGCACCCGTTCGAGGTCCACGCCCACCATGTCGCGGATGATCCGCAGCACCAGCGGCAGGTCGGCGTGGATTTCCTGTCCGGTCGGACAGTTGCCCGCGTTCTCCTGCAGGGTGTCCCAGAGCTTTTTCAGGAACAGCACGTCCTTGCGCAGCGCGGCGTCGTCCGCGAGTTCGGCCGCAGTGCGCACGATAAAGCCATGCTCCGGGGCCAGATCCCCGCGCAGCGCCTCCATCGTCTCCCGCAGGCGGCTGCGGGTCGCGTCGTCCTCGATGCGGGTGCTGATGCCGATGGTGCCCTGGTTGGGCATCAGGACCAGGTGTCGCGACGGGACCGTGACATAGGTGGTCAGACGGGCGCCCTTGGTCCCGAGCGGATCCTTGATCACCTGGACCAGCAGTTCCTGACCCTCCCGCAGCAACTGGCTGATCGTTTCGTTGCGCCGGGGCGGCTCGCCATTGTTGCAGAGTTCCTCGCGCTCCACCGGCGCCACATCCGAGGCATGCAGAAACGCGGTCCGCTCGAGGCCGATGTCGACGAAGGCCGCATCCATGCCGGGAAGCACCCGGCACACCGTGCCCTTGTAGATGCTGCCGACCAGCCCGCGACGCCGGGTCCGCTCGAGGTGGAGTTCGGTCAGAATGCCGTTCTCCACGAGCGCAACCCGGCTTTCCTGCGGGGTGATGTTCATCAACAGTTCGGTGCCGGTCATGCATCCTCTCTTGGACTCGATCCGCGCTTGCTGCCGGCGCACGGCCAGCGAACCGGGCTGCGCGCGATCCTCACCTTAACCGATCATCCTGCCGCGATGGAGGCATCAGGCCGTGGTTGGACCTGCCGGCACATCCGGCCGCTCCTTCCCGCCTTCGGAATCCTGCGCGGCCTCCCCCGCCCGGGCGGGGTCCTCTTCCAGCGAATGACGGGGCCACGACTTCAGCACCGCGTGCACGAGGGTCGCCAGCGGAATCGCGAAGAACACGCCCCAGAGACCCCAGATGCCACCGAAAATGAACACCGCCGCGATGATCGCCACCGGGTGCAGGTTGACCACCTCGGAGAAGAGCAGCGGCACCAGCACGTTGCCGTCCAGGAACTGGATCACCCCGTAGGCGATCAGGACCCAGACGAACTCGGTGGACAAACCGAACTGGAAGTAGGCGACCAGCGCCACCGGGATCGTGACGACGGCGGCCCCGATGTACGGGATGATCACCGAAATCCCGACCATGAACGACAGCAGCACCGCGTACTGCAGCCCGAACCAGTGGAAGACGATGAAGCTCACTGCCCACACCAGCAGGATCTCGATGAACTTGCCGCGCACATAGCTCGCGATCTTCACGTTCACCTCGTTCCAGACCTGGCTGGCCAGTCGCCGGTCCCGCGGCATGAAGCCCATGAACCAGTTCAGAATCGCGTCGCGGTCCTTCAGCATGAAGAAGACCATCAGCGGTATCACGATCAGGTAGATCACCACCGTCACCAGGTGCTGCGCCGACGCCAGCGAAACCTTAACCACCTGCTGTCCGAACACGGTGGCCTCCGTGCGGATCGCTCCCATGATCTCGAAAACCTGTTCCTCCGAGATGATCTGCGGGTAGCGTTCGGGCAGTTGCAGCAGCAGGGCTTGGCCCTGAGAGATCATGACCGGGAGCTCGCGAACCAGTTGTGTGACCTGTTGGGACATCAGCGGCACCAGGCCAAAGAGCGCCAACGTGACCAGTGCAAAAAAGGCGGCCATCACGATGAGCACCGCCACCAGCCGCGGGAGCCGCAGCTGTACCAGCTTGCTCACCGCGCCCTCCAGCAGATAGGCAATGATCAGGCTCGCGAGCAGCGGCGCCAGGATGCGCCCGGCAAAGATCACCAGGAGAAAGCCGGCCAGCAGCAACAGCGCAAGAATCACGACCTGCGGGTCGGTGAAATGCCGCTCATACCAACGCCGCAGGACTTCGATCATGAGGAGGAGCGCACCTTCTCGTAATGCCGTGCGAAGACCACCTCGAGTTCGTCGATCACCTCGACGGCCGAGCGGCCCTGCATCACGTGCTGGGCCATCAGCGCCGAGGTCTCGTTCAGCAGCTGACCCCGTTCCAGCATGTGATAGGTCTCGGACAGCCGACGCATTGCCTTGATCACGGATTCCTGTTCCGGACGCGGGATGTCCTTCGGCTCGGGCAGCGGGACTTCCTCGCCCTCCGGAAGCTGGTTGAGCAGGAACTCGGCGAATTGCAGCAGCGTGCGCTGCTGCTCCTCCGGAAGCCGCCCGGCGATCTCCGCCAGGCGCCGTGACGGATCATCGCGCCGGCCACCGCCCGACTTCTTCCCGAGCGGCATGTTCATTGGCGTAATCAACTGTCTGTCTCCACCTTCAGGCTGAATACCGGCATCTTGCGCCGTTCCTGCATCAGCGACAGTTCCGTGACGAGGCCGACCACGACCTGCCCGGTCACCTCCTGCATCGCCTGCCACTCCATTCGCGCCTCGCCGAGCAGCTCACCGATGTTCGGTGGCGGGTTGTGGCGCGCCTCCATGATGATATCTTCCAGCATGCCCGGTTTCATTTCCGGCCGGAACAGCAGACCGTAGGTCAGTTCGTCCGGCCGAACCGCGAGCCAGCCGCCGTCGTCGTCGACCAGGGTCGGCTCGAGCCCTTCCGGCAGATCGACACTGCCGTTCACCAGCACCAGCACGCGGCGGCCGTCGATCGCCTCCGCCAGCGCGTCGCCCTCCCCCGCCGGGGTCTTGTGCGCGGTGACGAACTCGGCGCGGTACATCGGATCGGGCCGCGCGGTTCCGCCCGCCTGCAGGGCCACCAGCAGGCCGCCCATGCCCAGCCCGATCACCGGGCGCTTCGAGCGCCGGAACACGTCGATCAGCGCCAGCTCGTCAGGCACGTGCGGGTTGTGCTCGTCGTCGGTGAGCGGCCACGCGCCGCCCAGCAGCCACAGTCCGTCGAACTGCGCCGCCGAACCCGGCATGTCCTGCCCCACGAACGGGCGATGGTAGGAAAAGCCGATGTCGCGCTTTTCGAGTTGCGATTCTATCAGTCCGAGAAACTCGGAGTAGGTGTGCTGTATCACGCAGTAGTTCTTCATCAAAGCTCCTTGGCTGCAGGTGGGTGGTGGATGCCCCGCGGCTCGCCATCCGCGTCCGTGCAGTATTCACGGACGAAGCGCAGCAGCACCTCGAGCGTGGGCACCCGAAACTTCTGGCGGGCGTGAACCAGCGAGATCGGCCGCTCCAGTGGCGGGTCCAGGGCAATCGCGACCAACTGGCCCAGGGCGACTTCCTTCGCGATCACCGACTCGGAGAGCATCGAAACGCCCATGCCGGCGACCACCGCGCCCTTGATCGCCTCCGGACTTCCCAGTTCCATGCACAGGTTGAGCCGGCTGCGGCTGTAGCCCTGGCGTGTCAGGTATTCCATGATCACTTCCCGGGTACCGGAACCCTCCTCCCGGCAGACGAAGGGCTCCTCCATGAAATCCTCGAGGCGGACGCTACTGCGCCCGGCAAGCGAGTGATCGGGCGGCACGTTCAGCCGCAGCTGATCGATCAGGCAGCCCTGAACGATCAGGTTGCGGTTGCCGACCGGCGCCTCGACCACGCCAAGATCGATCTCGCTTTCCTCCACCATGGCGACCACCGAATCGGTATTGCCGACACGAAGGCTGATGCCGACCTCGGGATGGCTGCGCAGAAACGCGCCAAGGAGTGTCGGCAGCAGATACTCGGCAACGGTGGTGCTGGCGCCGAGCACCAGCGCACCGCCGACCGCCCCCTTGAGCTCGCGCAGCGCGTCCTCCATCTCCGCGTAGGTTTCGAAGATGCGCTCCGCGTACCGGAACACCAGGCGACCGGCGTCCGTGAGCGCGACCCGGTTGTGGGTCCGGTCGAACAACCGGGTGTCCAGCTGCTCTTCAAGCTGCCGCACCTGGAAGGTCACTGCAGGCTGCGTCATGTGCAGCACCTCCGCGGCCCGGGTAAACGACAGCAGACGGGCCACGGTAAAAAACACTTGCAAACGCCGGTCCGACATGGGCGTGGTCTCCCGATAGTGCCCCGCATGCTAGCAGGGCGGACAAGGCCGCAATAGCAGGCAGACATTCCCTGCGACAACTCGGCGCCGGGGTAGACTGGTGCGGGTACGCGGATGACCGCGGACCGGGATGACGGAGGGAAGATGGCTAAGGCGTGGCAGAAGCTGAATCTCGAGGGCGGCGGACTGCAGGCGGTGAATGCGCTGCTCGCGCAGAAGATGCGCTCGCGGGCGCGCGCCTATATCGCCTGGGCTCTGTTCCCGCTCGGTCTGCATCGATTCTACCTGCTGGAGCCGCGCGGCGGGGCGGTCTTTCCGGTTCTCAGTCTGGCCGTGGCCGCAACTGCCTGGCTGGCACCGGGCTGGTGGTGGCTGCTGCCGCTTGCGGCCCTGCTCGGACTGGCCGTCCACGACCTGTTCTGGATCGAGGGCCGCGTCGTCCGCCTGAACAAGGAATTGCGGATGCAGCTTTTCCTCCGCAAGGGCAAGGCCAACAGGCCGCCCAGAGACTACCGGGGACGCTATACCGAGGATTCCGACGCCGAGGCCGTCAAGCGCGATCTCCACGCCTACAAGGCGGTCAAGGAGCAGGAACGGGCCGGCCACCCGGCGGCGAAGCCCGGGACAAGGGAGGAAGATGGCGCCAGGGCCAGCCGTCAGCCCTCGTTCAACGAGCAGGAGGCGATGCTTCGCGAACTCGCCAAACGCCGGGACAAGAGCTGAGACGGGACAAGGGCTGAGCGTTCGGTGTCGGCATTTCCCGCCCGGGAACTTCGGGCAGCGGCCGCGTCAGCGCCCGGGTGCCGAGGCCTGACGCAGGCGCCGGTAACCGGTCTCGGTGAGCAGGACGACGTGGATGCTGCCGGGGTAGATCCGGCCCTGCATACGCAGTCGTTCCAGCAGTTCGGCGTGCTCTGCGGCATCGAGACGGAAAAAGTCCCGATCCTCGGTGAGTGAGCTGCGCAGGG